>JAGBWF010000049.1 GCA_017629895.1 Clostridia bacterium | reverse complement strand
CTCCATATATTCGCGAAGGATTCTGAAAGCAACGGCGCTTTCGGTGGTCGTGCCCGATTTGCTTATAACGTTCACGCTTACACGCTTGCCCTCGCAAAGCTTAAGCACCGTGTTGAGCTCGCAGCCCGAAAACGAGTTGCCGAGGAAATATACCTCGGGGTTGCCGTCGTTGAGCTGATTATGATAGGGGGTTTTCAAATATTCGATAACCGCACGCGCACCGAGATAGGAGCCGCCGATACCGATAACGAGAAGCACGTCGCTATTTGCGCGGATTCTTTCGGCACACGCCTTAATGCGCGCATATTCCTCGCTGTCAACGCGCACGCCGAGGTCGCGCCAGCCGAGAAAATCGTTACCCTTGCCGCTCTTTTCGCGGAAATATTCGTCTGCCTTTGCGAGCAGACCGTCAAATTTCAAAATATCGCAGTCATTAACGCTTTCTGCCTGCTTGTATCTGAAGTTGATCATAAAGCTTTCCTTCTTTAATTATAAAAATTTCAAATTATTATAGATTATATTTCCCGATTTGTCAACCTTATCGCAAAGGAAAAAGCCTGTTTTATTCGCAAAAACAGGCTTTGCTTTTTTATTCCTCGCTCTTTATCGGAGTAAGCTCGAAGCGGTTGCAAATCATATCGCCCGCGTGGAGCTTGATATCGATCTTATTTTCGGTAAGGTCGACGTACCAGCGCTGAACGTGGCAGGTATTTTTATGACGGAGGGTGATGAGTATTCTTCCGTCCTCGAGTATTTCGTACGCCGCGAAAACGCTGTGTCGCTCGACGGTATCCACTGCAGGATCAAGGAAGGTTATCGAGGGAGTGATGTTCTTTGCGTAGTAGTGATTGAGAATATATTCCCCGTTGCCGCAAACAAATTCCTTTTTGCCGTACGGCGCGGTCATTTCGACGTGAAGCAGATTTTCGCCGAAGATACGTAATTTTTCGATCTCGGCACGGTTTTCGGCAACCGTAAACGAAACGTCGTTATTGAAGCCCGATTCGTTCTTCTTTGTCATATACGCGGTGTCGAGATATTCCGAAAGCGAAGAAGAATCGGTCTCCGAACCGTACATCGTATCGAGAAGCTTATAAACAAGCTCGACCTCGAGCGCCATATTGCCGACCTCGCCCATAACGGTTACAACCGTATCTATCGAGGGCATAATCATACAAAGCTGACCGAACGCGCCGTCGCCGCGGTATCCCTCGCGGTCATTTATCCAGAACTGATAGCCGTAGCCCGCAGTCCAGTCGGGAGAGCCGTTATTGAGGTCGATCGAATGGTGTCTTGTAGCCATGGCGAGATATTCCTCGCTCACGATACGTTCGCCGTTATATGTACCCTTGTTTTTGAGCATCACACCGAATTTTGTAATCGAATCGCTCGAAAGGTGCAATCCCGTGCCGCCGAGAGTCTGACCGTCGCGGCATTCCCACCAGGTCGGTTTTTCGATTCCGAGCTTTTGGAAAAGCCTTTCGTCGAGAAAATCGACAAGCTTCTTACCCGTTACTCTTTCGACAGACGCCGCGCAAACGCAGGTTGCCGCGGTGCTGTACGCAAAGGTCGTACCGGGAGTGTGCTGCATTTCCTGCTCGAAAAACGCCTTTACGGTATCGTCTGCCCAGCGGATATCGCGAAGCACGCAGGCAGAATGTCCGCTCTGCATCGAAAGCAGATCGTGAAGCGTGAGCGCCTTTAAGCCCTCCGACATATTTTCGGGCATCTTATCGGCAAAAAGCTCGCACATTTTCGTGCTCGGAGACAAAAGTCCCTCGTCGATACAAATGCCGACCGCAGTCGAGGTAAAGGACTTCGAAAGCGAGTAAAGATGCATCGGGGTTTCAAAATCATAGGGAGCAAAAGCAAGCCTTATCATAGGCTCCTTACCCTTGATTACCTGAAGCGCACGGATATTTATGCCGTTTGCGGCAGATTCCTTTACGTATTTTTCAACGTTTTCGGCGTTAACGCCTTTTGCAAGATAAAGCATCGTTTTTCCTCCGTTTTATTTCATTTCGCCGAGATAAATATCGTTCGGCTTTCCGAGAAAATGACGCTTGATGATACCGCGGAGCTCTGCGGGATCGAGCGGCTCGTGGGTGATATTGTCGATAGATATCCACTTCGTGCCGATCTGATTGCTGTCGTATTTGAGTGCAGATTCGTCGAAGGGAGCCGCTATATCGCAGATAAACATAAATTCGATTCTGTGAGTTTCGCCCGAAAAGCCTTCGCGGATAAACAAAAGGCTCTTCGGCTCGATTGCATAACCCGTTTCCTCGAGCGTTTCGCGCTTCAATGCGTCGAGCATAAGCTCGTCGGGGCGCTGCTTGCCGCCGGGAAGGGTATAAAATATGCTTCCGTCCTCTGCTTTGCACTCGTTAACGAGAAGTCTCGTTCCGTTTATAATGATTGCTTTTATCGAGTTATTGATCTTCATTGCCTATCTCCTGTGATTCGCTGTCGGGGGAAGTAACCGTTACCGACATTTTCATTTCAGTTACGTTATAGTGTATAACTACCGTTTTTTCGCCGTATTTTGCAGATCTGGGATATCTGTCGCTCGAAAATTCGGTACCGCACTCGTTTTCGATAAGCGCGGTATAATCGCCGACCTGCTCGCCCGTTACGTTTTTATAATAGAACGCCGCATAGCCCTCTCCGCACGATTTAGAGGCAAGCTCGCCGTCGAATTCGGGTATACCCTCGGTGATGCCCTCGCCCCAGTCGAGCTCTGCTTCCGAGCCCTCGCCCTTATCTCCGCCCGAAGCAAGCGCCGTGATAACTATTATAAGCACCAAAAGCAAGGCGGAGACCGAAGCGATTATATATTTGTATTTCTTTGCAAAAGCAATTATGCTTTCTTTATCTATTTTCATATTTTAAAACTTTTCCTGACGCCATTTTACTATAAACAGAGCCGCCGCGCCCGCTATTGCGACGAGCACGATTATAAGTATAACGATGACGGTCGTAAGCCCGCCCGAGTCCTGATTCTCTCCGCCGACACTCGCGTCCGCCTCGAACTCAACGTTGATCGTATGGTTTTCGCGAATATCCTCGAAGGTATAGCTGTATATCTTCTGTCCGACCGCGTCTGCAATTTCGTTGCCGTCAACGCGTACCGATTTGATAACGTAGCCCTCCTGCGCGGTGATGTAATAGGTCTTGTAGCCGCCCTTATATACCGTTGCAACGCCTGCGGGGTTAATAGCACCGCCCTCTGTCGAAACGGTTGCCTCGATAGTGATGCCGCCGATGGTTTCCTTCGAAATCACCACGATGCCCTCGTTATCGTAGGCGTATTTGCCCGAAGTACCGTCCGAAAGGGTTGCAAGAGGCTCGGATGCGTTATCCTTCGTGAAGAAGGAGGAGGTCGCGCTGTTATAGAGAAGCATTACCGCGGAGCTGCCGACGTATTCGTTGCCGAGCTTGAAAGAAACGAGAGTTCCCTCGGGTGCGGTTATGCCGAAATTGAAGGAATAAGCCTTATAGGAAGCCGTTCCTCCGCTCGCGGAATTTATCGCGCCGTTGATAATATCGTAAAGCGCGCCGCTGACGAGCGAATTGACCGAAAGATTGACCGAAGAAGCACTGCCCTCGGATTTGCCGCCGTAGGGGAAATAAACCGTGCCGTTTTCGCTCTTGAATTCAACGTATTTGCCGCTGCCCGAAAGCGTTCCTATCTTGTCGAGCACCGCGCGGTCCACGAATTTGCCGCCGCTTATATCAACGGTTATCTGTGCCGCGTTCCAGTCGATATCCTCGACTCCGATCACGTCGTCGGGGTTTTCGGAAATCTTGTCGCTCTTGAACACTACCGAAACGTTGGTGCTCGATGCAACAATGTTCGAAAGGGTGTAGGTGTTGCCCTCCAGAGCGATCGCCACTCCGCCTACGCGGAATACGTCGAGAACGTAGCCCTCGTCGGGAGTGATTGTAAAGGTAAGGCTTTCACCGCTCGAGAGCACGATATTCGTACCCATACCGCCGAGCACGGTCTGATTGCCCGCAACGACGTTACCGCCCATGCCGACGTTTATCTGCACCGTGCAGTTGGTGGAAGGAAGAGATCCGCCGGACGCCTTCATCGTTGCCTTAACGGTGGTTGCACCGCTCGGAATGAAATAGTAAACTCCGTTAAGAACGTCTCTTCTCGGTTCGGAAATCTCAACCCCGCCCGAAAGCTCGTATCCGAGCGCAGGAGTGGTAATTACCTTATAGCTTACGTCTTTGATAAGGAAAATGGTTTTTGTAACGGTACCGACCGCGTTGTTCACAACGTCGGCAACGTAAGAGCTGTCGTTGGTGAGCTGAAATTCGAACTTGCCGGGACCTTCGAGAGTAACGGTTACGGGAACAACCTTATAAGTGAATACGACCTTGGTGTCGCCCGTGAGCTTAAAGCTGTAGGAAAGTCCTTCGACAGTCTTTGCCTCGCCGTTGACGGTAAGCGTTGCATCGGCTGCGACAAATTCGCCCTCGACAGCAAAATCAAGCTTTATCTCGTCGCCCGTCATAAGCTGTGCCGCGGAAAGCTCCTTCGCTTCGCCGTTGACGTAAAGCGTATAGCCGGTTATTCCCATCGTTTCGACCGAAAGAGCCGCAGGAACGGGAACGAGCTCGGCAACGATGCGCAGGGTAAAGGTTGCGCCTGCCGCGAGGTTCAACGTAGTACCGCTGAATTTGCCCTCGAGCTCGACAAGCGGGCCGTTTGCATAGCCGTATTCAAAGGTAGCCGAAAGCACCTTATAGCCTGCGTTCGCTTCGACGGTTATCATAAGAGGTGAAACGGTTCCGGTGTATTTTCCGCTTGCGGCTTCGCCGTTAAGGGTAACCTTGACAGCATCTGCGCTCGCACCCTCTACAACGATATCGACGAAAAACGCGTTCGGATCGACCGTCGGTTCCTCGCTCGATTCGGTGTCTCCGCCCGATTCGGTACCCGATTCGGTACCCGATTCGGTCTCGGAGCTTTCGCCGCCCTCAAGCGAGCTTTCGCCCTCCGTCGAGGTTTCCTCGGTTGCGGGGGCTGTTTCCTCTCCCTCGGCAAGTGCAACCGAGACAAAGGCTGTTATAAGCATAAGCAATGCGAGAAGCAATGCGGTTAATTTGAAAGACCTTTTCATAGTTCCTCCGTAAAAATGGTTCTTTGTAATTGACAATTCATTTTCAATCTGTTATACTTTATCAAAGATATATTATAATGATATTTCGAAATATTTCAAGAGTATAAGACTAATGTAAAGAAATTTTTTCACCGAAAGGAAGAAATACCAATGGCAGAAAAGAAATTCGTTGAGGAAATCACTCCCATGGAGCAGGATTTCGCTCAATGGTACACCGATATCGTTAAGAAAGCGGAGCTTATCGAATACACCTCCGTCAAGGGCTGCTTGGTCATCCGTCCCTATGCTTATGCGGTTTGGGAAAACATCCAGAAAAATCTCGACGGCAGATTCAAGGCGACCGGCCACGAAAACGTTTGTATGCCTATGTTCATCCCCGAAAGCCTGCTCCAGAAGGAAAAGGATCACGTTGAGGGCTTCGCGCCCGAGGTTGCGTGGGTAACTCACGGCGGCAACGAAAAGCTCGAGGACCGTCTTTGCGTCCGTCCTACCAGCGAAACGCTTTTCTGCGAACACTATTCCAACATAATTCACTCCTACCGCGATCTTCCCAAGCTTTATAACCAATGGGTAAGCGTTGTAAGATGGGAAAAGACCACCCGCCCCTTCCTCCGCACCCGCGAATTTTTGTGGCAGGAGGGTCATACCATCCACGCAACCGCAGAAGAAGCTATTATCGAAACCAAGCAGATGCTTGATATCTATGCCGATTTCTGCGAGCGCGATCTCGCCATCCCCGTTATCAAGGGCAGAAAGACCGAAAGCGATAAGTTTGCAGGCGCGGAAGCCACCTATGCTATCGAAGCACTCATGCACGACGGCAAGGCGCTTCAGGCAGGCACCAGCCACTATTTCGGCGACGGCTTCGCAAAGGCGTTCGACATCACCTACACAAATAAGGAAAACAAGAAGGTTCACCCCTTCCAGACCTCTTGGGGCGTTACCACCCGTCTTATCGGCGCGATCATTATGACTCACGGCGACGACAGAGGACTCGTTCTTCCCCCTGCAGTAGCTCCCATTCAGGCGGTTATTATTCCTATCGCACAGCACAAGGAAGGCGTGCTCACACGTTGCGCGGCTCTTAAAGAAGAGCTTGCAAACGCAGGCATCCGCGTAAAGCTCGACGACAGCGATATGAGCGCAGGCTGGAAGTTCTCGGAATACGAAATGAAGGGCGTTCCCGTAAGAATCGAGCTCGGCCCGCGTGATATCGAAGCAGGCAACTGCGTTATCGTTTCGCGCGTTACCGGCGAAAAGAAGGTCGTTGCGCTCGAAAACATCGGCGAAACCGTAAAAGCGGCGCTCGAATCCGCGCGCGACGATATGTTTGCAAAGGCACTCGCAAACCGCGAGGCTCACACCTACAGCTGCGATACCATCGACGAAATCAAGACCGCGCTCGAGGAAAAGGGCGACGGCTTCGTATTCGCTCCCTGGTGCGGCTGCGAGGAATGTGAGGACGAGGTCAAGGCACAGGCAGGCGTCGGCTCGCGCTGTATCTACGACGAAATCTCGGTCGAGGGCAAAAAGTGCGTTTGCTGCGGCAAGGACGCAATCCACAACGTAGTTTGGGCAAAGGCATATTAATCAAGAACTCAAAAATTATATAAATAACAAAAAGGAGAAAAACCATGAAGAGATTACTCAGCGTGCTTCTTTCGGCAATAATGGTGTTCTCGCTCTTCACGTTTCTCGGCGTGACAGGCGTTGCCGCCGTTACCGAAATTTCGAATTCCTCGCCCGCGATTACCGCAGACGTAGGAGAAACCATTGCACTTTCGGGATATTCGGTCGTGTTTGACGGCGATACCTCCGCAACCACCGATATTACCTGGAAGAACGCATCCAACGCCACCATCACCTCGTTCAAGCCGACCGAAAAGGGCGTTACCAAGCTTACTGCTACAAAGGGCAGCAAGAGCAAGACGATCTACGTCGTTGCGAAAGAAGCAGACGAAACCGAATACGTGCTCTATGAAGCAGACTTTTCCAAGTATTCGAATATTTCCGAGCTTAAAGCAGAAGGCTGGAATCTCCTTGGAGCTTCCTCTCTCCATAAGCTCTCCGGCGGCGCTTACGTTCTCGGTAGCAAAAGCGACGGCTACGCAAGAGCGATCCTTCCCGCTTGGCTCGGCGATTTCGGCGATTACGGCATCACCACCAACCTCAAAATGCTCGAAACCACCGACTCGGGCAGATGGGTAGGCGTGGTTTACCGTATCCAGAACGCCAACAGCAATTTCTACCCCTACCTCCACATGTGCGCGCGCGAAGCTACCACGTCGAGCGGCATCGAGTTTGCCGAAAGAACTTCCGGAAACGACTGGAACGTCGTTCTCAAGGGATCAGGCGAGATCGCTTCGCTCAAAACCGCATACAACAAATTTACGGTTAACGCAAAGGGCGATAACATTTCCTACAGCATCAACGACAGCCAGGTATTGTTTGTAAACGAAAAGTTTATCGGCAAATCCGTTAACAGCGCAAGCGCGGCAAGATACGAAAAGGGTATGCTCGGCCTCACCATGAACTACGGTGTAGTTGCGTTCAAGAGCATCAAGGTTACCGTTCAGGAAACCGTTCCCGAAAAGGAAGCTGTTAAGCTCGATCTTATCAACAACTCCCGCGAGGACGTAAATCTTATCAACCCGATCGCCAACGTAGAAGGCATCGAAACCGCAGATGATATCAAGAACACCAAGGCGGGCAGTGTTTTCGTTCCCGTTGCCAAGAGCGCAAGCGAATACAACGCTTTTGTAAAGGCTTGTGTGGAAAATCAGAAGCTTGCAACCTATTATATAACCGGCAAGGATCAGGCGGATTGGCTCATTTCCGCTATGGGCACCAACAAGTGCAAGGATGCGAACGCCATTTCCGACGATCCCGCTATCCTTTCGTACATCCGCTCCAAGACCACCTCTATCCGCACCGGTCTCGTTCTCGTTCCCGAGATTTACGAGTCCTATAACGACATACGCGTCGCGGTCCGTTCGGCTCCCGCAACCTTCGTCGTACTCAATACCGACAACGAAAATGTTACCAAAGAGCTCGTTATGGAGATTCAGGAATTTGCGGTTGCGGTATGGGCTTTCGCGGAAAGAGATGCCGACCTCAACGTAATTCAGCTCGTTACCGCAGGCGTTAACGGTATCATCACCGGCGACGCTGCCAAGACCGCGGAGATCATCAACAAGCATCTTGTTGATAACGCAATGACCCGAACCCCCATTATGATCGGCCACCGCGGCAATCCCAGCCAGGCACCCGAAAATACTCTCGAGGGCTTTATCACCGCTTACGAAAACGGCGCTGACGTTTTCGAGGTTGACGTTGAAATCACCAAGGACGGCCACATCGTCATAATGCACGACAGCACCCTCAACCGCACCACCACCTATACCGGCACCAAGAGCGTAAACCAGATGACTCTTGCCGAAATCAAGGCAGAATTCATCCTCGCAAAGAGCAACGATAAATCGAGCGCAACCAAGTATAAGGTTCCCACGCTCAAAGAAGTTCTCGACGAGTTCAAGGACAAGGACTGCAAGATATTCGTTGAATTCAAGGGCAGCAACTCGCAGAACGTCCCCGCAACGATGAAGCTCCTCAAGGACTATAAGATGGAATATCTTGTAGACGTTATCTCCTTCAACGGCACCTTCCTTCTTCAGACCCAGCAGAACAGCACAGGTATGTCCACCGGCTTCCTTATGTCCGGCGCAGATAACGGCAGAACTCCCGAGGACGCGCTCACGTCGCTCTACCAATATATCGTAACAGCACAGGGCGCAAACAGCACCATCAACCCCGCAAACGGCATTATGATCTCCAACGGCAATTATTTTGCGAAAGCGGTTACCGACCGCGGTATCACCGTTTGGCCCTGGACCTACACCTATAACTCCAACAGCATCGGCTTCCTCTCCGGCTGCGACGGTGTTACCACCGACGATATGCAGTGGGTAACCGATATGGCAAAATATCTCGAAGCGCCTGCAAACACCACCATCGCGGTCGGTCAGCAGTTCGCTCTCGGCGCAACCGTAGTTACCTACGGCAACGATAAGTTCACCGCAGACGGCTCCGCTACCGTTGCAAGCGTTGTCGAAGGTGAAGACGTCGTAACCGTAGTAGACGGCAAGCTTGTCGGTCTTAAGAAAGGTACTGCAGAGGTAATTCTCGGCTACCGCACCTCCACCACCACAGGCGGCGTATACGTCGTATACACCCAGCCCTTCACCGTTACCGTCGAAAACAGCACCGATGCTCTTTCGCCTCTCGTTTCCTACGCAAAGAACGCAAAGCGCACCGATTACCTCGCTTCCGTTTACGAAGAGCTCACCGCTACCTTGGAAGAGGCAGAAGCAGTTCTCGCATCCGGCAAGGAAGCTACCGAAGCAGAAATCAGCGCAGTATGCGTTAAGCTCGCAAGCCTTCTCAACGATTCTATCAACAAAGTTCCCGTTTCGTTCGGCGCTTCCTATACCACCACCGCACCCAACCGCGGCGACGGCAACACATACAACGATGACGGCAAGCGTCTTACCGACGGCACAAAGGCAAGCCCCGACGGCGGCACGAACGCATACGCAGGCTGGAACAACGGCGTAAAGGTAGAGGTCATAGTCGATCTCGGTGAAATCAAGCAGACGAACTCCTATACGATCTACGGTGCTTACGGCTTCTGGGGAATCGCAAACACCAAGACCGCAAGCATTTCGATCTCGAAGGACGGCACCACCTATACCGACCTCGGTAAGCCCACCTATGAGGAAGACAAGGTCAACGCGACCACCATACTTTACACCTATTCCATATTCACCGAAGAGCTCAACGAGGCTCGATACATCAAATTCACGGTTACTCCCAACGGCAACCACACCTGGATCGACGAGGTTGAAGCAACCGTATCCTCGGGCGCAGACGAGCCCGTCGGCATGCTCGGCGACGTTAACAACGACGGCAAGATCGACCAGTACGACTACGTTCTCGTTAAGCGCCACCACTTCAACACCCGTCCTCTTACCGATGACGAGGCAACCCGCGCAGACGCAAACAAGGACGGCAAGGTAGACACCTACGACTACCTCCTCATCGCCCGCCACTACTTCGGAACATACGTTATTAAGTAAAACAATTTAATAAAAAAATTACGAGAGAACCCTTTTTGCAAAAAGGGTTCTCTCGCGCTCTCTCCCAAAAACTCTTATATCTAAATAATAAAAAGTGTGGCATTCTTGCTTCACGGTAACAATGACACTTTTTTATATTGAATAAAAAATGGCTTTTGCACCGCAAAAGCCTACCGCACCTCTTCACTTTTCACTCTTCACTCTTCACTAAAAAAGCTCACCTTCTCGGTGAGCTTTTTTATTTAAAGTTCTATTCTTCTGCCCTCTTCGGCGGAGCGATAGATCGCAAGAATGACGTCAACCGCACGTCTGCCGTCGGCGAGCCCCGAAAGCGGGCTTTCGCCGTTTTTGATGCAGCGAATCGTATCGGATATCTGGCGGACGTGTCCGTCGTTCGAAATCGCAGTAGGGGTAGAAGCTCCGTTGGTATACGATGGCATAAGCACCACGTCGTCGTGGCCGTTCCCGTTTTGGATATCCCAACGCACTATCGAGGTTTCATCGAGCACTATCGAGCCGTTCTCACCGTTTATATCGAGCCTGCGCGGATAGCCGGGATAGACCGAGGTAGTCGCCTGTATGACACCGAGTGCGCCGCTTTTATATTCGACTACCGCCGAAAGCGTGTCCTCAACCTCTATATTGCGCACAAGCGTTTTCGACATCGCGTATACGCTCTTGATCTCACCCGCAAGATAAAGCAAAAGATCGACACCGTGAATACCCTGATTCATAAGAGCGCCTCCGCCGTCGATACGCTTGGTTCCGCGCCATGAGCCGCTGTCGTAATATTCCTGCGAGCGATAATATTTCATATATATATCCGCGCTGACGATCCTGCCGAGCAAGCCCTGATCAATTGCATCCTTTACGCGCTGAATACTCTTGGCGTAACGGTTTTGCGAAATGACCGAGACGGTTATACCCGCTTTTTTGCACTCCTCTTCGACCGCATCGAGCTGTTCCTTGTTTATGGCAAGCGGCTTTTCGCAAATAATATGCTTTCCGGCACGCGCCGCGGCAATAACCGAGGAATAATGATATCCGCTCGGGGTACATATACAAACAACGTCGATATCGCCGCAGGCAAGCAGTTCTGCTTCGTTTTTAAACGCGTTTGTGCGGTGGCGGTGCGCAAACTTTTCGGCGGCGTCGAAAACGACGTCGCATACGCCGACAAGATCTGCCTCACCGATACATTCGTGAATCGCATTCGCGTGGAAATCTGCGATAATTCCTCAGCCGATAATTCCAAATCCAAGCTTTTTTTGCATATTTTCTCCTCGCTTCTCGGAAAAAACACCGTATTTTTTCTTCATTTTACCAAAAACACACGCGTATGTCAACAATTACCTAAATTATTGTCCTCTTTATAAAAATACTGTTTAAAATCCTATTGACTTTAGCGCGATAATGAGGTATTATAGTTACAATCAGAAATGTTTACATTTTTTCTTTCTATATATTAAGGAGAACAGCTATGCAACGCGTTTACAATTTTTCCGCAGGTCCCTCGATGCTTCCCGAAAGCGTGCTCGAAAAGGCAGCTTCCGAAATGATGAATTACAACGGCAGCGGCATGTCCGTAATGGAAATGTCCCACCGTTCCCCCGTTTATCAGTCTATTATCGATGAAGCAGAGGCAGACCTCCGCAAGCTTATGAATATTCCCGATAATTATAAGGTGCTCTTCCTTCAGGGCGGCGCAACCCAACAGTTTGCGGCAGTTCCGCTCAATCTTATGAACAAGAACCGCAAAGCAGACTATATCGTTTCGGGTCAGTTCTCGAAAAAGGCTGCAGAGGAAGCAAGCAAATTCGGCGAAGTAAACGTTATCGCAACCTCCAAGGACAGAAACTTCGCTTATATCCCCAAGGTTACCGAATTTTCTGCCGACGCAGACTACGTTCACATCTGCTATAACAACACCATTTTCGGCACCTGCTACGATTATATCCCCGAAACCGGCGATATTCCTCTTGTAGCGGATATGTCCTCGGGCATTCTCTCCCGCCCCGTAGACGTTTCGAAGTTCGGTCTTATCTATGCCGGCGCACAGAAGAATATGGGTCCCTCCGGTCTTACCGTTGTTATCGTTCGCGAGGACCTTCTCGGCAACGCACGCGAGGGTACTCCCGTAATGCTCGATTACAAGGTTCAGGCAGATAACGGCTCGATGTATAACACTCCCCCCTGCTATTCCATCTACGTTGCAGGTCTCGTCTTCAAGTGGCTCCTCGAAACCGGCGGTCTCGAAGAACGCGAAAAGATCAATGTCAAAAAAGCAAATCTTCTCTATGATTACCTCGAT
>JAGBWF010000048.1 GCA_017629895.1 Clostridia bacterium | reverse complement strand
TTCGGGGGTAAGGAAATCGCGGTGCGAATCCGCAGCAACAGCCATTACCGTATCGTCTTACGACCAAGTCGGAATGCTTACCGTTCTGCGCACGGAAAACACTTTTGGGCAAACGAAGAGTGGGTGCGTTTTCACAAAGGGGGGCAGTCTGTCCTCTTTTCGAGCAGTTGATAAAAAGCATCCTTTTTCGTGAAGGGTGCTTTTCTCTTTATTCCTTTTGTTATATCAAAAAACAGAAAGGAAACACTATGAAAACAGCAATCCGTTCAACAATCTCCATCCTCGTTCTCCTCTCGGTGCTCCTGTCGCTCGCCGCCTGCGGCAACGAATACGAGGGCACTCTATGGGAGAACGCGACCTATACCGAGGACAAAACCTTCGGCGAGGGCGCAAAGACCATTAAGGTAACCGTCGAGGCAGGCGATAAATCGGTCGTGTTTACCATTAAGACCGAAAAAGCAACCGTCGGCGAGGCACTGCAGGAGCACGGACTTTTAGAGGGTGAGGCGGGCGCGTACGGCCTTTACGTCAAGAAGGTAAACGGCATCACCGCCGATTTTGATATCGACCAGACCTATTGGGCGTTCTATATCAACGGCGAATACGCGATGACCGGTGTCGATACGACGAATATCGACGAAAGCGCGGAATATAAGCTTCTGCGTACAAAATAATGGCGAACACCGAAAACAGCAAACAAAAAAAGCCGTTTCTTACAACGCGTGAGATTGCGATATACGCAATGCTCGGCGCGCTTATGTTCGTAACGAAAAAGCTTATGGAGGCGCTTCCGAACATCCATCTGCTCGGGATGTTTATTATGGTGTGCACCATAGTTTTCCGTTCGCGCGCACTTATACCGATGTATATCTATATCCTCGCCGACGGCTTAACGCTCGGCTTTTCGCCCTGGTGGATGCCCTATCTTTATATCTGGGCGATACTCTGGGGAATAACGATGCTTTTGCCGAAAAAAATGCCGAAAAAGGTCGCCGTGATCGTATATCCCGCGGTTTGCGGTATATTCGGCATATCCTTCGGCGTGCTGTACGCCCCCGCGCACGCGCTGTATCAAGGGCTTACTTTCGAGCAAACGCTTATCTGGATAGCGGGTGGACTCGGCTTCGACATACTCCACCTTGTCGGCAATACCGCGGCGGGAATACTCGTCTATCCCCTCTCCGAGCTTTTAAAAAAGCTTGTGAACAATAAGGGCGCACCACACAATGAGTAAAAAAACTACTTTTCTTGACATTTGTATTTAAAAGTGCTATTATATAGCCATAGCGCAACAACACTTTTAAAAGGAGATGTAAAAAATGAAAAAGTTTATCGCCTTGTTGCTTCTTGCAGCTACTATGGTTTCGACTCTTGCTTTTGTCGGCTGTGAAAAAGCAAATCCCGACGAACAGATCACAAAGCTTGTCGAAGTTCTGTCTGTCAATGATGACGGCTTTGTCGGAAAAATTGATAACGAAAACGTCTTTGTGCAGATTCCCAACGCGAAAGACAACGTTAAGGTCGGCGACATAGTCGAAATCGTTTACCGCGCAGGCAATCGTTATATTGCGGATGCAGAAGGCTGGACCTCGGTTATTTCCGCCGTCTCTTCCTATAAGGTTAAATAATAACGAAAAACAGAAACAGAGCTGTGTAACGGTGATATTGATCACCTTTGCCACAGCTCTGTTTTTATTGTTGTTTTACCACATCGACAATGCCGATATCAACGTGAGATATCCTTCGCCTTGTACTGTTCCCTCTGCAAATGTAACGTCAACCGTTGCACATGGTATATTATGGTTATGCATTGCCTCAATTACCATTTGTTTTACTGTCGCAACCGCTTCATCCGCAGAGCATTTTCCGGAAAATTCCATAATGACGCCCACATCAGATTCGCGCTCCGGAATGCCTACAGCAACAGCAGTGCTGATTGTTGTTCCGATTTCGTCAGATGTAATCGTTGCGTATGCCGTTAATAAAGCAGACCCCTGTTTTTTATCGACCTTGCTTTTTCGCTCGCAGCCAATAGGTAAAATGCTACTCACTTTTAACAAGTTATAGTTAGAAATTCCCGCATCAACAAGTGCTTTATCAAATGCAACCAATTTTTGCGACGCGACACCGCTTCCCGATGTCATAACATATTCTTTCGGATATTGCAACATATATTTCCTCCGCTTATACTAATAGAGTATTTTTATATTGACAGTAGTTATTGTAAAGTTCTTCTATGTCTTGATCTTCGAATTCCACCTGAGCCCCGTTTGTTATGCCGTATAACGTTTTCACAAGAACAACCTTCAAACCTTCCGCAGTTTTTTGAAAACGTTTTTTTGAAAACCGATTCAGCTTATATTTTCCTTCTTTTTTCACTAAAACGGCTCTTTCGAAGCAACCTTTTTTAACAATTATTTTTTCCGTTTTTTTGTAATTCACATCAATATCTGCGATTTTCTCATAATCGTCGATGAAATATAGCGGTGTACTTTGAAAAGGGAATTTTTTTTGCTTATTATCGTATCGTTCAAGTTTTTTACTTCTGAACTTATACCATTCGTCGTATAACCGTATACAGCTCAAGTAGTAAAGTTCATTTCCTTTAAGTTCTTTCCATTGTATATATTTACAGTTCATTGCCGCAAAATAACGATACGAAAATACGTCGTCGATTTCTTCCAAAGAAATCACACCGTCCAACACCTCTGATGCAAGACCTTCCAGATACACAAGGTAGTTGATCAACGATTGTCTTTCTTTGGCAAAAAATTCAGCAACGTTATATTTAGCATTGTCATCGAGCCTCGTGAGCTGTTCTTCTACTTTATGAAGCTTGTTGTTTTCTATAAACACCTGGTTTTGTGTCAATGCAAACTGTGCTTCCTGCACTCTTTCGTTATCTTTCAATTCCTTGTAAACGAAATATGCCGCGACTAAGCTCAAGAGCAATTCAAACAGTTTAAACAAGCTATCATATTTATCCGCGCATTCGTCGAGCAATGGCGAGAATTTCAATATAATCACAACAAAGCAAAACACAAACAACGCAATAACAAGCTTCATCGGTTTTTTTAAACGTCTCTTTATTTTCATCCCTCACCTCAAAATATCTTTTGTACAAATCCGCTATTCGATAAAGAAAATGACTTTATAATCAGAATTTTTTTACTAAATTATTTCCAATTCGTTCATGCTCGGAAATTCGGGATAGATATCGCACAAATTATCCGAATACCAATAAGCGACCGAGGAGATATCGTCCTGCAAGGGCAGATATCGGTTGCCGCTTCTCCAGCCGAGCGCCTGAACGGTAACCTTTAAATCCTGCTCGAAATACACGGGATCGACTATATGCCAGCGGTAAAGGTTAAAATATCGCTGCGAAGCGTAAAGCTCGTTCGTGCGGCTTATCTTGTGCATACCCGCATAGGGCGTGCAGAATTCAAGGTATTTCCCCTCGACGTCAAAATTATAAGCGCCGCAGAAATAATCCTCGGTTCCGGTACCGCAAACGGTCGGGAACTCGCTGTCTCCGTCGATATAAAACTTAACCTCGCCTTCGCCCCACCAGCCGTTGCTCTTTACGCCCCAGTTGAGATAGGTGCCGACGTAATGCCCTTTTCCCTTGATATTATCGAGAATAACGTAGGGCTCCATATAAGGCAGTGGGTTTACACGTCTGTACTGCGCGTGGAAATAAAGGGTGTCCTCGCTCAATTCCTTTTCCTCGCAGTCGATCTGGTAATAAAGGTTACATTCACCCCCAAGGTTTTCTATTTCTATAACGAAGCTCTTGAAAAACGGCATTTCGAAATAGCAATTCAAGCCCTTTGCGGGATTAACGCACATCGCCAGACTCGAAAGCTGTCTGAACTCGCGGTAATCGGCGTTGCAGAAGAAATCCGAAAGCGGACATTCAACGCTCGGTCTTTCCTGCCCGTCGAAAAATATACGCAAAATAAGCTGTCTGGGTGCATAGGCGGCGTCTGTCATCCAGATATGCTTTATCGCGCCCTGACCGCAATATTCGGCAATAACGGTATTACTCTTGGGAGCGAGCACGAGATAGGGATTGACCTTCCAGCCGACACCCAGCTCGCGCGAGGCTTCCGAGGCACTGCCGACAACAGCCCTGCCCCCTCCGCCCTTTTCACCCGTAAGGTTTTCGGGCGAAATCGCAAAGGTTTTTATATTCTTTTTGGTTGTGAGATTGGAAAGCATAAAAAATCCCCCAAACGTTTATTTATTTTATTATAACACAAAGAAGCCGCTTTTTCAACATAAACCTTTTTTATTGACAGACTCGCTTTTGTGTGTTAAAATATTAAAAAACACACGGAGGAAACGCAATGAAAACACCTATAAGCTGGATCATAGACGACCCCGCTCCCGTCATATCGGTATACTGCGAGCACTCGAGCAAGCCCACCACTGCAGACGGCAGACCTCATATCCCCCAATACCCGAACAGTATGCTTTTCGATTTTTGCGATATAATCGAACGCCACGGCATACGCGGTAAATTCAGCGTTATCCCGATGCCCGCGAACAAGGGCGATATTATAAACGGCATCGAGGGTGTCGAAAGAGCAGACCTCGACGAATGGCTCGACTGCGTGAAAACGCGCGTTATGCCTGCGTTTTCGGTCGGTCCCGAAATGCTTACTCACCATAAGGCTGTCGATCTTGCGACAGGAAACGCACTCGAAATGAACGAGCGCGATTGGGCATCCACCCAAAGCCGCGAAACGCTTATTCCCTATATTGCCAAGGCTGTTTCTATGCTCAACGAGGCAGGCCTGCACTCTATCGGCGTTACTTCGCCGTGGGATTTCGGTATCGAGGTAGAAAGCGAATACGAATATTCGATATCCTATGCGGTAGAGCAGGCAACCGGCAGTAAAAAGGCTTGGTTCTTCCTGCGCGGACTGCGCGACCGCCCCAACGCAAAGCCTTGGGTAGCGCGTGAGGACGACGGCAGAACGCTTATTTCCATCCCCGCAACCACGCGTGATTATATCTGGGCAACCATCGATACCCCCCGTACCGACGATGAATACGTTTGCGAAATCGCAGATCAGCTTATCACCGCAGACGGCAAGGCGGGGCATATCATCCGCGTGCTCGAAACCGGCGGATACCCGATACTTATCACCCATTGGCAGAGCCTTATGTCGAACGGTCTCGGCACGGGACTTCGCGTAATGGACGAGGTAGGCAGACGTATAAAGGAGCACCTCTCCGACCGTGTCGAATGGATGAGCTTCGAGCAGATAACCGACCTCGTGCTCGCAGATAAAGAAAATTATCCCAAACCCGTGTTTTAAAAAAACAAGGACAGAGAACGAAAATTCTCTGTCCTTCTTTTATTAAAGATTATAATACTTATCAAACTCTGCGGGGTGCGGGATTGCGGCAAGCTGACGTGTTTCGGCACGCTTGGTCTTGATAAAGTTGCGAATAAGCTCTTCGGGGAATACTCCGCCTGCGGTGAGATATGCGAAATCCTTTTCAAGACAGTCGAGCGCCTCGTCAAGCGATACGGGAAGTCCCTTGAGCTTTGCCTTTTCCTCCTCGGGAAGATTGTAGAGGTTCATATCGTAGGGACCCCAGCCGTTTGCGTGGGGGTCGATCTTATTCTTGATACCGTCGATACCTGCCATAAGGATAGCCGCGTAGCAGAAATAGGGGTTGCAGGTCGCATCGGGGTTACGAAGCTCAAAGCGTCTCTTATCGGGGCTCTTTGCATAAGCGGGAATACGGATAACAGCAGAGCGGTTGGAGGTAGCATAACCAACAGTAACAGGAGCCTCAAAACCGGGAACCAGACGCTTG
>JAGBWF010000047.1 GCA_017629895.1 Clostridia bacterium | reverse complement strand
GGGTGAATATCGATTCGTTTACCTTTTTGAAGCTTATACGAATCTCCTTGCGGGTTTCGAGGATAAATATCGGAAGCTCGTCGGCTGTGCCGAAGCTATCGTGATAGATAAAATAGTTCAGCATTCTGTCTGTCAGTATCAGCGCCGCGCGGCTTTTATAATCGAGTCCCTTTTCCGAGCTCGATGAAAACAGATGAACGCTCAGGATAAGAGAAAGCTGTGTTTTGTCGATCTTGCCGTCGGGTGCGGATTTGGAAAGCAGGTCGTAGGTTGCCGAGAAAACCTCTTCGAAAAGCTTGAAATCCACCTTTTTCGAAAACGTCAAGCCGTTTTGAAGGAGCTCCCATTTATGAGCAAGCTCAACAATGCTTATTGTTGCTGTCGCCATTTTCTATATCTCCTAAAAATAGAAATTCAGAACGGGGATATTATCGGGCATATTGCAGGAATAATGCGTGAGACTGATACCCGTTTGTGCCGCCGCCCAACGCATAATTTCGCCCATCTTGCCGCCGCTGTGAAGCTCGTCGAAGGCTTTATCGCGTTCGCACATACTCGAGAATTTGAGCGAGAAGGTGCTCTTATCGCGCTGAAGGCTTATACACAACGCATCGCGTATCGCTTCTGCGCTGTATTTTTCGAAATAGAGCCCGAAGCGGTGGTGATAATTGCACTTCGTTGCGGTGCAGTCGGGAAGGGGTATGATATCCTTCGGATTATGCGAATCGAGGGCGGTGATTTCGGCGGTGGTAACGCAGAAGAAGCTGTAGTTTATCGCGTTGCCGCCGTTGTTTTCACGCTTGGTATCGGACGCGTCTGCCCAGGTTACGTCGAGATGGTAGTAATCGCCCTCGAGCTTTACAAGGTTCCAGGCGTGTCCGCCGCTGCTGACGTATGCCGCTTCGATGCCCATAAGCTTTAAAAGGAACTGATATGCACGCGCATATCCCGCACAGACAGCCTTGCGATCGACGAAAACGCCGTAGATTGTGCGTATCGGGTCGGGCGTTGCCTGCTTAACGAGCGGAGGTATCTTTTCCTGCTTTTCGAGCGCGATGGTATCGTAATCGACAAGGTTTACAAGCGTTTCATAGGCGCGGAGGGCAACCTCAAAGTCGCTCATATCGTCGTTTATGGTATCCAAGAACGGCTGAATGACGGCGATTATCTCGGCTCTTGCCACGTTCGCCTCCTCTTTGGTGTATCGGAAGGCAAGCTCGATTTTAACGACCTTATCGGTCTGAGTATCGCAATAGCAGGTTTCGTTGAATCTGAACCAGAAGATCTCGGGGTGATCGACCAAGACCTTTTCGAACATCATAAATACCTCGTTCGCGGTCATTTCCATCGGAAGCTCGGTGATAACCGGCTTGAATTCGAGCAGTGCCTCGAGGAAGATGTCGTATACCGCCTGTTCCTCTGCCGAAAGCTGATTGCGGGCATATAACGGCGGATTTTCGGGGTCGCGCTCTATCGCGCCCTGTATTCTCGGTGCGGTCGGTGCGCTCGGTGCGCGCGGGGGACGGGGAGTGCGCTTCGGGGTTTCGTCGCTGTCGGGAGGGAGTCCCACACCGTCGTCTCTTGGCGGAAGAATGGTTATTTCTCCGCAGAAATCGAGCGAAAGCGGCTCGGAAGGGAACATAAACGGCGTGTTTTTGGTGATATAAGTGCCGAGCGAGAAGGGATAGTTCGCTCTGTAGCGCAAAAAGCCTCTGCCGTATTCATCGTCGCGGTAGCAGGTCATAATTTCGGTGCGCTTTGCAAGAGCGGGCTCGTTGATAAGGTAGGCATACTGAACCTCTACCCATTTCGCCATGCCCTCGTAGATCTCGAGCTCCATGGCTTTGCCGTATTTGCGGCGTATCTGTCTGCGATTCCAATTAGTATATTGCCAGATATGAGTAAGCTCGTGGGCGATGGTCATAACCGACGCCATTCTCGGCGAGCCGTTTTCGACCAAAAGCGAGAAGCTGCCGTCGCGGTGGCGGATCGCAACGCCGAGTACTCGACCGTCGGGGTCGGGAGTCGGGGTAAAGGTGTGGTTCAGCTCCTTATGCAGAGTTCTGGAGTTTACCATTCTGACGCGGACTCCGACGTTAAGACGGATTCCGAAGAATGCCTCCATATTAAGACGAACGTTATCGAAGATTGCCTTGAATTCCTCGCCCGATTTGATCGCGGTCTTGCTGCATTGCAGGCAACGGTCGCGGCCGTCGGCAAGCGTTTCGTATTCGACACCGAAAATTTCGGTTCCGCAGAAATCGCAATATCTCGAATTGGGCTTATCGGGCTGATAAGAGGAGGATATTGCAATAGAAAGCTCGCGGCCCTCCCGCGCTTGTGTGAGGAAGTTGGATTTATCGAATCCGAGCTCCTTCAAAAATGCCTTCGTTGCGTTCGGGTCGATACAGTCAGGCTCCTTGCTTCCTCCGAAAAGGAGGTAATGTCGCTCGTGATATTTTTTTCGTTCGGGCAGAACGTCCGAAGCCGTCTCAGAGGAATTCTGCTCTGTCGGTGCAGGGAGGTTTTCCTCGCAGAACGCGCTGTTCGGAACTATCTTGTATTCTGTATCCATATTAAATACCTCGCGAAAAAATGCTTCTGCCGCCGCAATGCGCTCCGAAATCCGAAACGCATCACGGCGATTTTATTTTGCAGGGGTTATTGGTTTTGGTCCGACGGTGTAGGCTCTTCGGGAGCGGCTGCTGGAATTATAGGGGTATCTGCAGGCTCCTCGGGTGCTTCTGTCGGTACCATAGGGGTGTCGGACGGCTCCTCGGGAGTGTCGGTCGGTTCCTCGGGAGTGTCGGACGGTTCTTCGGGAGTGTCTGTCGGCTCCTCGGGAGTGTCTGCCGGCTCCTCGGGAGTGTCGGTCGGCTCTTCTCCGCCCTTTTTCTTTTTCTTTCTTTTGAACCTGTCCTTTATTCTGCCCCAAAGTCCCTTTTTCTTGGGCTTTTCGGGCTTAGGCTCGTCCTTGGGCTCGTCCTTGGGCTCCTTCGGCTCGTCCTTGGGAGTATCGGGCTCGTCGGTAGGCATACCGAACAGCCTTTTTACCCTGTCTATCAAGCGGCGAACGATACCCTTTTTGCCGACGGGGGCGGGACCGAAGCTGATAGGATCGGGTTGCTCAACGGGCGTTTCGAGGCTTTCGTTAAGAGTGCGCTCGTGCCAGTTGAGGTATTCGTACATTATTCCGAAAATTCTGTTGAGGTTTCTTTCGACTGCAACCAAAAGACCGAGGTCGAGCTGGCTGTCCTCGATTATATAGACAGAGCTCGGGTCGATTTCGCAGCCGCTTGCCGAAAGCGAATAGGTCAAGGGGTCGGTATCGCCGCTTTCGACGAAGCTCTTACCTGTTACCGCGCAGATATAGGCGTGGTTTTCGGCGAAAAGCGAACGGAAAATTTCGTTAAAGAGCACCGTTACGGTATAGCGAACGCGGTCGTTGAAGCCGTGCTTGCCTTCGGGAAGGTCGATACGGAGCACCGATTTGTTGCAATATACTCTTTCGGGGATACCCTCGGGGAAGGAAACGAGCTGTGCTGTGGTGAAATCGTTGTAGCGGCTGAGGTTATAATAGCCCTCTGTGCTGACAACGATATCGGCAAACTCACGCGTTATCTTCATACCCGAGATCTCGCGCACTGCGCCGACCTCTTCGGATTTGCGGAAGCCCTTTATGCAGTAGTTGCGTATCTGTCTGTACGCAGGTCTGCCTGTGATATGGTCTGCCGCACGGCGCAGGAGCACCTGATTATCGGGGGTAACGGTCTGCATTTCATAGTATTTTCCGCCGAACGTGAAGAACTGACCGGGAAGATACTTCTGATATACGTGTCCGCATATTTCTGCGCCGAGGAAGTTGGTTTCGCCCTTTTCGTCCTCCGAAATATAGCTTGCCGAGCGAAGCGCGGAGACGTAATAGGAAATAAAGTTTTTGTCGGTTATCGAATAACGCTCCTGCATACGCTCGAGGTCGATATCATAGCCGTTCTTTACGACAAGAACGTTTCTGCCGATATCGAACGAGGAATTGCAGATACGCTTGAGCGCGACGAAGCTTACCGCTTCTTCATAGCTCTTTCCGTCGAGCTCGGCGACCTCGTTTGCCGGCGCGAAGCATTTATATATTTCGAGCCAGAGCTGAGCCGCGAGGTTTTTCACGGGGATTCCGAGCATCGAAAATTCCTTTTCGATAATATTCGCGCCGACGGGGCGTGTGCTCATAAGCAGTAAAAGCTTTAAAACCGTGTTTCTTCTCGTGCGGGCGTGGTCAGCCGCGATATAGGGTATAGCCTTTGCGTCGGTTTCGAAAATCGGCGCGTTTTCAGCCATATATTCGCGGAGCAGGTATTCCTGCGAGATTACGTTGATGAAGCCCTGACTTTTCGTTCTTGTCGAAAATCCGCGGAGGATTTCGAACATATTGAAGGCTTCGTCCTCGACGGTGAAATAGTTGCGCTCGCTCGTTTCCGCGCTCCAGAAGTTAGCGGAGGTTTTGAAATATTCGGACATACTCTCCTGATTTGTGGGGAGTCCCGCGTATTTCGTGAGATCGTAATAGTATTGACGGCTTATCCACTGCATATCTGCAACGGGGAATGCCTCGCCGCCGTACCATTCGGTCTTTGCAACCTGATTTTTGAGCGCCGCGAAGGATAATTCGGTACCGAAGCCGAGATAGCGCGAAATATTGGGCAGCATTCTGTGCTGCATATATTCGCCGTCCGCATCCCAACACATATAAGAGGAGGTACCGGTGTGCTTGTTGGTTGCGGCAACCTCGGTTATATTGGTTGTCAGAATGTGCGACATTGCGTCAACCAAGCCGTCGCAGTTTTTATCGCACATACAGTATACGGGCTTGCTTTCGGCGGTTTCGCAACGCTTTATAAGCAGATTAAGACCTATCTGAGCCGTTGTTATAAGCTTGGAGGGCTCGAGTATCACAACGAATCCGACGTCTTTCAAAAACGAGGCGTTTGCTTCCTGCATTTTGATATTTAAAACGTTCGATCTCGAAACGATACCGATATCGATATCCGCATCGGGAATAGATTCGTCGAGACGGGCTACGTTCCACAGGAACGGAATATTCGTAACCGAGCCGATGCCGTCCTCTATCCATTGGAGGATATCGTCCTCTATCGCGTGGCGGCCGAGCACGACGAGAACCTTTCTGTGCGAAAGCAGCGTGCGGTTTATCGGATAGAAGGCATAGGGGATCATATCCTTATAGAAGGGGTTGTTGAAAAGGATGCTCTTTCCGCAAAGCAGATCGACCGTAGACTGCAGATAGTTGTGGTCGATAGCGAGTCCCGTTTTGTGCAGCGCCTTGAAATAAGCCGCCATACAGTTGATTTTGGGGTCCTCGTCCTTTTCGAGCTCGTTCAATACGTCCTCGATCGTTACGCCGTAGGAAAGCGCGCTGTTGAGGTCGGTATTTTCGGCGAGAAGCTTATCCTTAAAGAGAGTACGCAGGAATTTTCTCAAAATAGAGTAGTTTGCGATTCTGTACGCCTCGTCGTCCTCTCCGAGAATGTCGCTGTATTCCTTTTGGGTAAGTCCGCAGAGATAGAACCACAGCTCGCCGACGAGAACGATGCTGAAAACGGGGTAAAACGCCGATTGAAGCGAGCCGTTTTTGAACATCTCGACGCTTATTATAAGCAACACGGAGGAAATGCCTATCGAGGTATAGTAGAAGGTCTTTAAGAAGCTTCTTACCTGTGCAAAGCCTTCCTTTAAGCACCAGAGGTTGCGCTCGTAGAAATATTCGTAGAACATTTCGGCGATCCTCGTATGCAGTCTTCCGTCGTGCTTAACAATGCGTGAAATTACCGCGATAGCGAGCTTTTTGAGGATAAGGTATACCGCGAGGATTGCAAAATTCGAGATATAGAATATCCAATAGCCCAGATTTATCGAGCGGATAAGGCGCATAAGGAACGAGCCTATGCTTATAAAGAAATTACCGATAGCCGCGGGCATCCAGGAGTAGTTTGCGAGTCCCGATATCCAGCGCGGGATATTGTTGATAAGATTGAACAGCCAATCGTTTATACTGTCGATAAAGAACATACAAACGATCGAATAGAGAATCGCGATAACAGGCATCGGGTACTGACGGCTGCGATCCGATTCGGGAAGGTTTGTCTTCTTACTGCGCAGACAAAGAATGAGGAACGGCAGAATTGCCAAAAGGCATTTCAACAAATCAATAAGTATATCAATCATACAGCTCCTCCATCGTTAGATCTACTGAAATAATGTAATCGATAGGAACGCTTACCGTGTTATCACGCGTGATAAAGCGGACCGAGGTATCGATCACCTCGTAGGGCACCTCGTAGACGTAATCGTCGAGCTTCGAAAAATCGTAGTTATAGGGAAGCACGTCTGTATTCTCGTCTGCCTCTGCCATATTGATGAACAAGCCGTTGATTCCGTCGATTTTCATCTGAACGTCGCAAAGATGCTTCTTGACAACGTCCTGCTTGCGCTCACGCGGGCGTCTGATAAAGTTGAATATCGAGAAGGCGCGCATTACGTTGCAGGCATGGCGGAGATATTTCGAAAAGGCTTGCAAGCCGTTTTCGATCTCGTCGAAGGATTGGTCCATAGTCGCATTGAAGAGAGCGATGCGCTTTTTCTGCTTGCGGCGCACGACAAAAAGGAATATCAATCCCGCGAGAGCGAGGATACCGAGCGAAATTCCGGTAACCAAAACCGTTGCGGTGAAGGATTTTGCGTCTTTATTGTTGTGCAGAAGCAGAGGAATAAAGCTGAACAGGAAGGCACCGAGAGCGGCGGATGCGGAGATAAGCACGCGCTTCTTCGTCATTCGTCTTGCGATACCGTTTCTTACAGCCTTATCGGCGTGATCGATACGGTTAAGATAGAGCTTCGATTCAAAAAGACGGGTAGTCGTCGTTTTGATCATATTGAATTCCTCTTCCTGAAGGCGATATTGGATATCCTCCAAGCGATCCTCGTCAAGAAGAAAGATTCTTTCGTCCTCGATAACCGATTGCTGTCTGAATTCGTTTTTCGAAGCGTTTTTAACGGCACGTCTCGGCTCGCGCAGGTAGCGGATGAATTTGCGGGTAGCCTCTGTTACAAAGCTGTACCAATGGTCGTATTCATCCTTGGGGCAGTCCTTTGCAAGACCGATTTTTGCATCGTCCTTATATTCCTCGCGGTTTGCGTTGATGCGTATCTTCACGGGGACGTTTGCATCCGATTCGAACAGCTCGACAGCCTCCTCGGGCGTGAGCGTTGCATTATCGGGAACCCTTGATTGCAGATTTCTCAGCTTTTTGGAAAGAAGACGCTTGGTAGCGTTTAGCTTTAAGAAATACTGCGTGAAGAAATGGCGTGCTCTCGCTTTATCGATCTGCACGGTTCCGTTATATACGTGCCCCTCGCGCAGTGCGCCGTAGGGGATATCGTTCAGGGCGAGCATAAACATAAGGCTTGTGAGCGAAAGGAAGCCGAAAGCGGTACGGTGGCCGTTTTCATAGGGGACGTCGCAAAGAATATAGCGCATACTGCTCGGATACATATTATCGTCGCAGAAGTGATCGTATTCAAGCGCTTCGTGGGGGAGGGCAACCTCTCTGTAAACGTCGTCGGCGCGCAGTGCATAGCGCTCCGAGAGGGCGATTATCTGCTTCGGACGCTTCGAAAGCGTAGCCGAAAGCATAGAATTGTCCTTGATTATTTCGTATTTTATGCAGTCGGTATGATAACGCTCAAATTCCGAGGGGAAATAATTGAGCGAATAAAGGGTTTTATAATAATCCCAGTTGATTTCGTGGTCCGGAGAAAGCATTTCCTCGGGCCAGCTTCTGCTTGCCTCGGGTGCTCTGTCGATAGGGGGACCCGACATCCATATTGCCAGCTGTGTT
>JAGBWF010000046.1 GCA_017629895.1 Clostridia bacterium | reverse complement strand
TACCGCAATCACCGAGGCGGATTTGACAGGTGCCGTTTCGATCGGTAAAAACGCATTTTTGAAGGAAAACGTTACCGAATTCAAGGTAACTCTCGGCGAAAAGCTTTCCTATCTCGGCGACAACCCCTTCGCAATGTGTGTCGTTGAACCCTTCTTCCGAAACATCAAGGAGGAGATCGACGGACACGAGCTTGACGCAATAAGCTATACCTTCGATATCTCCGATACCGTAAAGGTTATCGACGGCTCGCTTTATTATAAAAACGTTAACGGCTACGAGCTTATCACCTATGCCGGCGTAAATAACGCCGACGTAACTGTGGCAGAGGATACCGTTCGTATTTCGGCTCTTGCATTTGCGGGAAGCGGTGTGGAAAGAATCAAGCTCCCCTATACCGTAACAGCAATCGGACACAAGGCGTTCTTCGCCTGCGATGCTCTCGAAATAGTTATCTTCGGCAGCTACAACGTTCCGATATTCGAGGAGGAATTCGATCCCGCTTATTACGATTCGCTCGAGCATATCCCCGGAAGCGGCGATTACGGCACCTATACCGACTACAACGGCAACGAGGTTGCAATAAACGGTATGGGACTCGTGCCCTACTTTATGTGGAATGTGACCGGTTCTATGTATTCCAATATCTTCTACGGCGCAAACTTCGTTGATTACGTCGGCTACGTCGAAGAAAAGCTTATAATGGTACACCCCGTTAACGGTGTCGGCTACGATTCCTATATTTGCGATATGTATTTCGACTATCGCATCGAAGGACCTGCGGCACCCGACAAGATAACCGTTGCGGCTATCAACGCGATAAAGCTTATCCCCGAGCGTGTAACCTACGAGGATAAGGCGATAGTCGAGGCGGCGCGTGCGGCTTACAATAAGATAGCAACGCTTGAGCAGATGGCTCTTGTAACCAACTATTCCGAGCTCGTTTCCGCAGAACAGCGCATTGCGGCTCTCGCACCCGAAACCGACGATACCGATACGGCAACCGAAGGCTCGGGCGCCGGCGGAGTGATAGCGGTAATACTGCTTGCAATACTCGCATTTATCGGATTTATCGTATACCGCAACCGTAAAGAAAAGAATTAAGGAGGACGACGTTTTAAGAATGAAAAATATAAATATAAAGGCGTTGACCTTCCTTGTGATACTGCTTACAGCCCTGATTTTTTCGGGCTGTAAGGCAGAGCTCACGCCATACGAAAAGAACAATGCCGACGGATATACCGTGAGCGTCAGATACGATGCAAACGGAGGACTTTTCACTACGAATACCTATTCGATAGTGGACTCCTACGATCTTTCGGAGCTTCCGACCAATGCCAAAGGCAATGCCGAAATAGCATTGCTCGCTCCCGATAATTCCGCCCGCGGAAACGATGCGTTCACCGCTGTGAACAACGGATATTTCCTTGCGGGATGGTATACCGAAAGGATAGAGGGCGACGACGGGCACGGCAATACCGTTTACAGCTATGCAAACAAATGGGACTTCGAAAACGGCTTGCTCGAGATAGATAAAAGCAAGCAGTATTCCTCAGAAACTCCCGTGCTTACTCTTTATGCGGCGTGGATACCGCTGTTCAGATTAGAGTTTATTACCCTCGGCGGCGAGGTGCTCGGTATATACAGCTTTGACCCGACCGTTGAAACCGAATTCAAGCTTCCCAAATGGAGCGAGGAAAGCGGTAAGATGGAAATGTATAAATTCCCCGAAAAGAAGGGTTATACCTTCGACAAGGCGTATTTAAAGGCGACCGATAAGGAACCGATAAAGGCAGATACGATCGTCCATCACGGCGAGATCGATTATTCGAACGCGACTGCGAAAAATTCGACCATGAAGGTCTATATCGAATGGCTTGAGGGCGAATGGTATCATATATACAAAGCCGAGCAACTGCTTGATAACGCAAGCCTTACCGGTAATTATGAAATCTGTGCCGATCTCGATTTCGAGGGTCAGATTTGGCCGACCTCCTTTATGTACGGCAACTTCGAGGGAAGTATAAAGGGTAACGGACACACCCTTAAAAACATCAATATCGAGCAAACGAACAATTCGAAGGTAAATGCGGGTCTTTTCGGAAATATAACCGAAAATGCGAGTATTACCGACGTAACCTTCGAAAATATCAGCTTTACAATAAAATCGGGTACCCGTGTTGTAGGTACAAGCTACGGCGTATTCGCGGGAACTCTTTCGGGCAACGCAGAGATATCGGGCGTCAATATATTGAAAAGCAAGCTGCTTATAGATTCCTCCTGCTATTTCGGCTCGGATGAATATTCGATCGGCTTGGTTTGCGGTATGGGCGACGCAGAAATGCTCGATACGGCAGAGATAAGCTGTGAAGCAAGCGGCGACGAGCCCGAAAAGGTGATCGTAACCGTCGAAGGAAACGACGTTACCGTTGAATTCAAAGAATAAAAAAATAAAGATATAAAGGTGCAAAAAAATGAAAACAAAAATTCTTTCGCTGATCCTGTGCGCGTTTATGTGCATAGGTGTGCTCGCAGGCTGCTCGGGCGGCGGCGCGGATGCAGATGCATTCGTTATCATGACAGAACAGCTCGACGGCTTGTTCAACCCCTTCTTCTATACCTCCGCACCCGACGGCACGATCGTTTCTATGACACAGATCGGTATGCTCGGCTCCAAATATGAAAACGGCGAGGTCAAGGTCGCATACGGCGAAAATGAAGCCGTTGTAGTTAAGGACTACGACGTCGTCGAAAGCAACGGCAAGAGCGTTTATACCTTCGTTCTTAAAAACGGTATAAAGTTCTCCGACGGACAGCCTCTTACCATGGAGGACGTGCTCTTCAACTACTACGTATATCTCGATCCCGTTTATACCGGCTCGAATACCCTTTATTCGACCGATATCGTCGGTCTTTCCGAATACAGAACCCAGACAGTAGGCTCTGCTTCGGACGACAGCGACAATCTTATCGCCTCTCAGGCAACCTCGCGTGCAAACGCACGTCTTTACGAGCTTATCAACCTCTTTTCCTCTCAGCTCAAGGCTTCCTCGACCAAGGAGGTAAGCTACGAGGCAATGAAGAGCGCGATAACTTCCCACTCTCTGAGCAACGGTTATAAATCCGCTATCTCCAATAAGCCCGAAACCGTTACCAACGCAAATCTTTTGGAGGACTACGAATACGCGCTCAAGCTTTTCAAGGAAGAGCTTGAAACCGACTATACCGGCGCACAGGAATCCTATATCGACGAGCCCTACAAATCCCACGAGGAATTCAAGAACGAAATCTTCTGCTTTATGTATACCGAGGGCTACGTTGAAGTAAAGTATGCCGAGGACGCAAACGGCAAGAAGGATCACACCAAGATCGAATCCCTCACCCCCGCATATCCCTCCTCTATCACCACTAAGGAAGCGGCTATTGAGTATATCTACAACGATAAGATAGCACGCGAGCTTCACGTTATTCTTCAGTATTGGGCAACCGCGGCAACTCTTAATACCGAATTTACCGCAAAGGCAAAGGAGGTCATCCTCCACGAAAACGTATCCGACGACGGCACCCTTGCGGTCAAGAGCATTTCGGGTATCGTTTCGCTCGGTCATACCGATAAGGCAGGCTCTACCGTTACCGTAAACGGCAACAGCTATAAGGTTGCATCCTCGCACAATGCGGACGGCACCGTTGTAAACGCAGACGAATACGACGTGCTTCAGATCACTATCAACGGAGTTGACCCCAAGGCTATCTGGAACTTCGCTATCACCGTAGCTCCTCAGCACTATTACGGAGAGGGAAGTAAGGTCGGCGTTGATATCACAAACAGCAAATTCGGCGTTGAATTTGCAAGCTTCGATTTTATGACCGACGTTATTCAGTCCACCAGAAACATCAAGCTCCCCGTAGGTGCAGGTGCATATAAGGCGACCAACACCCAGAACAGCGATACCCCCTCCGAATCCGAATTCTATACCAACAACGTAGTTTATTTCAAGGCTAACAATAACTTCAACACGGTAGGCGCAGGCATCGAAAACGCTAAGATCGAAAAGATTCGCTATCAGGTCGTAAGCTCTGCAAACGCTATCGCGGCTCTCGAGGAGGGCAACGTACACTATATCTCTCCCGCACTTACCCCCGATAACTTCGAAAAGCTCGGTAACCTTGCTTCGAAGGGTATGGTTACTCTTACCGAGGATCAGCTCGGCTACGGTTATATCGGTATCAACGCCGCAAAGGTAAACGATATCAACATCCGTAAGGCTATCATGTGCGCAATGAACACCTCGCTCGCAATCGACTACTACCGTGCAGGTACCGCAGAGCAGATCTTCTGGCCGATGTCGAAGGTAAGCTGGGCATACCCCAAGGGCACCGATGCGACCGATAACGACCACGATTATCCGCCTCTCGGCAGCTTCAGCGAGGATATCGCAAAGACCAATATCGAAAAATATATGCGCGAAGCAGGTGTAAGCGCAGGCGATTCGCAGCTCAAGGTTAAATTCACAATCGCAGGCTCGAGCCTTCAGGACCACCCGACCTATAAGGTATTCCGCGATGCAGCGGCGCTTCTTAACTCTCTCGGCTGGGACGTAGAGGTCGTTTGCGACACTCAGGCACTCACCAAGATCAACACAGGCTCTCTTGAGGTCTGGGCAGCGGCTTGGTCCTCGGCTCTCGACCCCGACTTGTACCAGGT
>JAGBWF010000045.1 GCA_017629895.1 Clostridia bacterium | reverse complement strand
ACCTTCTTTAAGTGCATCAAATACGACGGCGGCGAATACGGAACTGCGATACTTTCGAAGTATCCTATTGTTAAATCCGATGAGGTTGAATTGAACGACGGCACTCAGGTTGAACGTCGCTTACTTACTCATGTTGAAATCGACGTAGACGGTACGGTTATTAATTTTTACAATACCCACCTTTCGTTGAAGGATGATTTCCGTGCGAAAGAGTTTGGTATTATTGCAGAGCAGCTAAAGAACGTTCCAAAGGCAATTCTCACCGGCGATTTTAACGTAGATGGATATGAGGAATTCGAAACTCTGGCTCCGCTTTCGTATATTAACAATACCGAAACGCAGTATATTACGTTTCCTTCCTCGAAATTGAAGATAGACAATATATTCTATTCGTCGGAATTTACCGAAAACGAAGAATTTCAGGGCATACTGCAGAACAATCATTCCGACCACGTTATGCTTTATACCGAATTTGAATTCATTCCCGAAAAGTGATAAATACTTAAATTGCTCCATAAGCTGATTGTGGAGCAATTTTTCTTTGGAGAATAAACTCGTTTTTTGTATAATTGGAAACTAAAATGTCGAAAAATTGTTGATTAATAATTTTAAATATGATATAATTCCTCTGTATAAATATGAATTAACGCTAATTGGAGAATCGGTATGAAGGATTTTGTAATACTTGCGGATTTCACCTGCGATCTTTCCTCATCTGTCCGCGAGGATATCGGTATGGAAAGCTATGCTTGCGGTCATATTCATCTTGGTGAAGGCAAGGATATCCCCGGCACGCTTGATTGGAATCATATATCCCGAGAAGACTTTTATAAAGCTCTTTCCGACAAGAAAAGCAATATAACAACCTCTCCGCTTAACGAGGAGGAGTATTATCGGTATTTTTCGGAATTTGCGGAAAAAGGCTTGTCGATAATCAGCATATCGCTTTCTTCTAAAATCAGCTCGACGTATATATTTGCATCGAATGCGGCCGGCAGAATCTCGCAGGACTATCCCGATATCGAAATTCACTGTATCGATTCTATGAGAATGTCGGGAGGCATCGGTCTTTTGACGATATATGCCCACGTTATGAAGCGTGAGGGCAGAAGCTTTAGCGATATAGTCGCATGGCTTGAGGAAAACAAGCACAGGGTTCATCAGATGGGCCCGATAGACGATCTTTTCTTCATAGCAAGAAGAGGCAGAATAACTATGGGCAAGGCGATTATGGGCAGCTTTGCGGGCGTAAAGCCCATGGGCGACTGCAACCGCGAAGGCTATACCACCGTTATTGCCAAGGTAAAGGGCATTAACAAGGCGCTCGACGTAACCGTGCGTTATGCCGAGGAAACCGCAAAAGACGTATCCGAGCAATACGTACTTATCGTACATTCCGACAGACAAGCGTATGCGGAAGCGCTCAAGGAAAAGGTTATCTCCGCTCTTTCTCCGAAAAAAGTATATATTTCCGACGTGTTTACCGGATGCGGAGCGAATATCGGTCCGGGTATGGTCGGCATCTATTATCTCGGTGATCCCGTTTCGGACGATCTCGTTTCCGAAAAAGAGATAATGAATAAAATTATTGCAAAGTAAACGCCCCTAAAACAAAAAGGAGCTTATTTCGGCGAATGATACACAATATTAACGGAATACATTTCCGTAATTTGCTTGATTACGGTATACGCAGTCTTGCGGTATATAAAGATAAAGTTAACGCATTGAACGTTTTTCCCGTGCCCGACGGCGATACGGGAACCAATATGCTTTTGACACTTAAAAACGGTTTCGAAGCTATTAAAGACGAAAACGGCTCGCTCGACGAGCTTACTCGGCTTTTTTCACGTGCAATCATTTTCGGTGCACGCGGAAACTCGGGCGTTATACTTTCTCAATTTTTCCGCGGAATGTGTGAAAAGCTGTACGACAGAGAATCGGCGGATTTTAACGAGCTTGTAACCGCCCTTGAAAACGGTGTTGCCTCGGCATATAAGGCTGTTGCAAAGCCTGTCGAGGGAACCATACTTACCGTAATACGAGAAGCTATTGAGCACGTCCGCAAGGAGCTTGACGACTATCGTCTCGACTCGGTCAACGAGGTTATAACAGCCTTTATTGAAAAAGCCAAAGCGACGCTCGAAAATACCCCTAATATGCTTTCGGTTTTAAAAAGCGCAAACGTCGTAGACAGCGGTGGCGCAGGAATTATATACGTTTTCGAGGGAATGCGTTGTTATCTCGAAAACGAAAGCCTGCCCGAATTCGTATATCAGAATGATGAAAAGCAGGGGACAAACGATTATTCGGGTTTTGATAAGAATTCGGCTTTTGAATACGGATATTGTACCGAGCTTTTAATACAGCTTACCTTCAGAGCAGATTCGTTCGATTCTGTCGAATTTGAGGAGGAGCTGTCGCATCTCGGCGAATCGATAGTCATTTCTCGCGAGGGTGATAAGGTTAAGCTGCACATCCATTCGTTTTCTCCCGAAAAGGTTCTTGCTCACTGCCATACCTACGGTGAGTTTCTTTCGGTAAAAATCGAAAACATGAGCGTTCAGCACAAAGAAAGCTTTTTATCGAAAATTACGGTCAACGAAAACGCTTCTGAAGACTTTGCGGTCTTAGCCGTTTCGCATACCGAGGATATGTCAAGTCTTTTTTCTGAAATGGGTGCCGATATTATTTTACATACCGGTATCAGCGCGCAACCTACCGCAAACGATTTTATAGAGGCGTTCAAAAGGGCTTCCTCAACTAAAATCATCGTATTTCCGAATAACAAAAATACTTATCTCACCGTTATGCACGCGGCACATCTTTCGCAGGGGCTCGACGTTAAGATTATAAAAACAAGAACCGACAGCGAATGCTATGCGTTGCTTCCTCTTATCGATTACGACAACGGCGATTTCGAAGCCGTAGTACAGGATTTGCAGGCTGCAGTCGAGGATATTGAAACCGTTCTTGTAACCCGTGCGACAAAGAATGCGGATTTTGACGGACAAATAATAAAAAACGGCGATTACATTGCAATTATCGACGATCATAAAATACTTGCCTCCGGAACATCGCTTCCGTATGTTGT
>JAGBWF010000044.1 GCA_017629895.1 Clostridia bacterium | reverse complement strand
CGATTGCGACTTCGGTATAATTCCCGTTCCCAAGTACGACGAAATTCAGGAAAACTACCACTCTCTCGTTTCTACCCTTTACGCAAGCTCGGTTGCTATCCCCGCATCTGCGCGTGACAGCGAAATGTCCTCTATTATAGCGCAGGCTCTTTGCGAGGCTTCCACCGACACCACCAAGGACGCATACGTTGAAATCATCCTCAAGCTCCGTAAGATCAGAGACGAGGAAAGCGAAGCGATGCTCGACAAAATCTTTGCAGAGCGTGTATACGACCTCGGCATTATTTACAGCTGGGGCGGCGATTTCTCGGGTGCGGCAAACGCTATCGGCGGATTTATGAACTCTATCGCCTTCAGCGGAACCCAGACCTTCACCTCTACTCTTGAAAGCATCATCTCGGTTGTCGAAAGCGAGCTTCAGGAAACTCTCGACGCATTCGAATAAACCGCGGTATATAGTTAATATGACAAAAAAGGTCTGCTTTTCGGCAGACCTTTTCTCTGTTTAGCACTGTTGCGATTTTATTCTTTTTGTTGCTTTTTCGGTCGATTTGTGCTATTCTATTATAAATTAAATTAAGTTAATTTTCTTTTACGAGGTGTGTTATGAGAAACATCGAATACCTGTACACCGTTGACAGTGAGGTAGCTGCCGCTGTCGACAGTGAGCTCAAGCGCCAGAAGCGCAATATCGAGCTTATCGCGAGTGAAAATATCGTAAGTGAGGGCGTGCTTGCAGCCGCAGGTACCATCCTTACCAACAAATATGCAGAGGGCTATCCCGGACGCAGATACTACGGTGGCTGCGAAGAGGTCGATAAGGTCGAGGCTATCGCTATCGAGCGCGCAAAGAAGCTCTTCGGTGCCGAGCATGCAAACGTTCAGCCTCACTGCGGTGCAAGTGCAAACCTTGCAACCTTCTTTGCATTCCTTCAGCCCGGCGATACCGTTATGGGTATGAATCTTGCGCACGGCGGACACCTTTCCCACGGCTCGCCCGTTAATATTTCCGGTAAATATTTCAACGTCGTTCCCTATGGCGTTGATTCCGAAACCCACAGAATCGATTACGATAAAATGGAAGCTATCGCAGTTGAATGCCAGCCCAAGATGATCGTTGTCGGTGCAAGTGCGTATCCCAGAGTTATTGATTTTGCACGCTGCAGAGAAATCGCAGATAAGGTCGGCGCTATCCTTATGGTAGATATGGCTCATATCGCAGGCCTTGTTGCCGCGGGTCAGCATCCCAGCCCCGTTCCTTATGCAGACGTTGTAACCACCACCACACATAAAACCCTCCGCGGCCCCAGAGGCGGTCTTATTCTCTGCAAGGAGCAGTATGCGAAGCAGATCGACAAGGCTATCTTCCCCGGCACTCAGGGCGGTCCTCTTGAACACATCATCGCGGCTAAGGCAGTTGCATTCGGCGAAGCACTTACCGATGAATTCAAGGCTTATCAGGCACAGATCGTCAAGAACGCGAAAGCGCTTGAAATCGCACTTAAGGAAGAAGGCTTCGACCTCGTTTCCGGCGGTACCGATAACCACCTCCTCCTTATCGACCTTCGCAGCATGGGCGTTACCGGCAAGGAGCTCGAGCACAATCTCGACGAGGTTCATATCACCGTTAACAAAAACGCTATTCCCGACGATCCTCAGAAGCCCACTATTACAAGCGGTATCCGCGTAGGTACTCCCGCAGTTACCTCGCGCGGCTTCAAGGAAGAGGATATGAAGATCATTGCTAAACTTATCAAGCTCTGCGCAACCGATCTTGAAAACAGCCGTGAATATATCATTTCCGAAGTAGACAAGCTCTGCGCTAAGTACCCTATCTATGAATAATTCCAACGGCATTGGAATTTTCGGATACAAAAAGCTCCCGCAGGATGCAGTAGATATCAGAATCAAGGTTTTTGTTGAAGAACAGGGCTTTGATGAAGAATTCGACAGCGACGACGAGCGTTCGATGCATTTCGTTGCATACACGAACGATAAGGCAGTCGGCACCTGCCGCCTTATAAGGCTCGATTCCGAAAAGCATATATACGCTATCGGCAGAGTTGCCGTTTTGAAGGATTACAGATGCCGCGGCATCGCTTCCGAGCTTATATCTTCCGCCGAGCAATACCTCTCCGCGACCGACAAGGAAGGTGCGACGGTTCTGATTCATTCACAGCTTACAGCTATCGGATTTTACGAAAAGCTCGGATATAAGCTGACGGGCGAGTGCGACGTTGAACAGGGATGCCCGCACGCAATGCTAAAAAAAGATATCTAATATAAATCCTCCTATACCTTCGGTGTGGGAGGATTTTCTCTTGACAATATTATGAATTAATTATATAATTTATTAAATACTTATCAGAGGTGAATCTAATGCAGATAGCTTTTTCGGGTAAGCTTGGAAGCGGAAAATCTACCGTTTGCAAGATACTCAACGAAAAATACGGATACGAAATATACAGCACCGGAACCATTCAACGCAAGGTTGCCGAGGATATGGGAATTTCAACCCTTGAGCTCAACAAGCGCATGTCGGAGGATCCCTCGCTCGACCATATTATCGACGACGCGGTTGTAGAGCTTTCGCGCAAGAGAGCGGGCGATAAGCTTATATATGACTCCAGAATGGCGTGGCACTTCGCAGAAAACACCTTTAAGGTTTATATGTACGTAGACCCCACCGTTGCCGCAAGGCGCGTTTTCGAAGCCGACAGAGGCGACGTAGAGAAATATTCAAGCGTTGACGAAGCAAAAGAGAAGCTCATCGCAAGAAGCCTTGAGGAAAACAAGAGGTTCAAGGATATTTACGCTGTAGATAATTTCGATTACAAAAATTACGATCTTATAATCGATTCTACCTCGGCAACTCCCGAGCAGATCGCAGAGGCTGTTGTTACCCAAGCCCAAAAATACGAAAACGAAGTCTTTTCCGAAACGCAAATGCTCCTTTCTCCCTACGTCCTCTTCCCCACCAAGCCTCTCGGAACAGACGACGGAGAAGAAATCAAAATCTGCCTTAAGAACGGCTTACATTTCGTTATAAGCGGTCATTCGGTTTTGTCTGCAATGCAATGCGGCAAGGCAAGTCTTGTTGCGGCAAAGCTTGTCGATGCAGAATTTGAAGCGGATCCCGCTCTTCTCGGCGAATACGAAAAAAACGGCGAGTTTGAATATCAAACCAGACCTTGATTTTAAGAAGTGGAGTTTTAAATGAAAAAAATAATTTCTATTCTGATCCTGTTATCTCTTGTTATTTCACTTGCCTCGTGCAATACCGCAACTGAGGAATCGAGCGACAGCTCTGACTCTGAAGGCGCCGCGAGCGAAACCGAATTCCAATGGAGCGAAGACGTTGAAAAAATCAATCAATTTCTCTCCGGCGACGTTGACCGCACGCTTCTCGCGAAAAACGTATTCCGCGGTATGTCTTATAGCTTCAGCCGTATAACCAACGACACCTACATTGATACAGACGCAAAAAAGCTCACGGACGGTCAGACCGTCGACGTGTTCGATACCCACTCCTTCGTGGGTTGGGACGGCGGCAGAGGCGTTTCTGTTGATTTTGATATTTCGGATGCAAATCACGAAATCGGAGAAATCGAGATCGGCTGTCTGCGCGTTGTAGAATACGGCATTGGTTTGCCCAAATACGTTGCGGTATTGGCATCGAACGACGGCAAAGAATTTACCGAGATATCCAGACTCAACACCCCCTCGGACATTCCCGATTCCGCAAAGCAGACTTACAACTTCTCCTTCCCCAAGGCGTTAAAGGCAAAATACATACGAATCCTCTTTTCCAATCAGGACAAATCGTTCCTTTTCGTCGACGAAATCGCGGCATACCAATTCTGTGCAGAAGGTACGATAAACACCTCCGTTTCGGTTGATAACGATCAGTATTATACCATTAACGATTTTTACAATTACAATCTCAACAAAGGCGAATCGAACGTAAAGGTCAGCGAAAGCGACGCCGATTATAACGATATACAGAATCTTGCCAAGCTGTCGGGCGTGGATTTCCAGATCGAGCATTTCGATCCGTTCAACGAAAGCCACAGCAACTCTCCCAAGGAAAAAATCGGACTTCTCACCGACGGCAAGCTTCACGGAGCGCACGACGCCGATTATTTCATCTTCTATCGCGGCGGCGGCAGACACCTTGTGGCCGACCTCGGACACGTTATGTCGGTATCCAAAACCACCGTTACGTTCTTCGATAGATATACCTGGGGTGTAACCACTCCCGTAGTATTTTATATAAGCCTTAGCGAAGACGGCGACAATTGGACTACCGTATACAGCGAATACTACGAAAAGTACGGCAATTTCGAACGCGTAAACGATACTATAAACATCGATCTCGGGGCAGAATACCGTGCAAGGTACGTTCGATTAACCTTCCCCACCGTACCGGACAACACGGTTTCCTGCTCGGTATATATGGGCGAATGGGAAATTTACGGCAAAAAGAACCCCGCAAATGCAGTTAAAGCCGTTGAGGACGATTCTCCCTACGGCAAGTATCCGAGCACCGAAAAATACGGTATCAGCAACATCCTTTTTGCTCCCGTAACCGACGGATACGGCATTCACTGCACCGAAAAGCACGTAATGACCGAGGAATCGGCGTATATTTATCTTGCTTCCTTCGACGAAAACGGCAAAGCAAACGGCATTTTCTTTGATTCTATCGCATTCTCGACGCGCGGCGAGTTGAACAATCACGCAAACCGTACCGAAGGCACAGAATTTTTCTTAAGTGAACTGTTCTACGAAGGCCTCAATCTCGATGCGGTAGAAAGCGCAAAAGGAAAGCTCAATGCAGAGCTCGGCACAAACGACAAGGTCAAAATTTGGGTTTCGGTCAACTCTCCCGCAATGGGCGACACCTTTAACGGAAAGACAGTTTCGACGCTCGATGATTTCAACGCTTGTATTCAATGGCAGGTCGATGAAACCTTGCGCATGTTCAACGAGCAGAATTATCAAAACCTCGAGCTTGTAGGCATCTATTGGCAGCACGAGCTTATTCGCCCCAACACTCACGACAAGCAAGCGATGATTGCGCTGAATGAATATCTGCACAGCAAGGGACTTTTGTCGCTTTGGTGTCCCTACTACAACGCTCAGGGTATTTACCACAACCAATACGTTGGCTTTGACATTTCCTGCTTACAGCCGAACTATATGTTCTACGATACCGAGCCCACAAGACTCAAGACCACCGCGGAACTCGCAAAGCTTTACGGTATGTGCGTTGAAATCGAGATCGAAGGCGGCGTTCAGAGTAAAGAAGGCGTTCAGCTTTACCGTGAATACCTCTCTGCAGGCTATTTGTACGGCTATATGAATTCGATTAAGGTTTATTATCAGGGCGGACTTCCCGGTGCCTATATTCAGGGTTACAAAGCCGAAGACGAGCTGACAAAATCCGTTTATACCGATACCGTACTTTATGCTAAGGAATTGCTCGACAAGCGAATTGACATTAACAGCAACAGCGCAATAGACTCGCTGAACGATAAGAGCATAACCGTTAAGAACGGCGAAAGCGCAAACGTAAGTCTCGGAAACATCGATGATCTCTTCTATCGTTTCTCGCTCAGCGCAATATACGGCGACGTACGTCTTGATCTCGACGGCACGCTCACCTATAACGCAATGGAAGGCTACAAGGGCGAAGACGTTATCAAGATTGAATTTTACGACGGCGCAAACGAATCCAAAGAAATCACTATTAACGTAACCGTAACCGAATAGTTACCAAAGAGCACACAAGAGCTTATCTGATGTGCGACAACAAAGCTTTATATAAAATGGCGGTACAGCTTGTTG
>JAGBWF010000043.1 GCA_017629895.1 Clostridia bacterium | reverse complement strand
CATTAAATAGGCTCCCTTTAGCTAGGGGAGCTGTCGAGCCTTGGCTCGACTGAGGGGATTGTCGATAAGTACAAAGTAACATTAAATAGGCTCCCTTTAGTAAGGGGAGCTGTCAGCGATAGCTGACTGAGGGGATTGTCGATGAGTACAAGGTAACCCTCCTCAACTCGTCGCTCCCTAACAGCCCCTCCACCGCTAAAGCGGTCCCCCTCCCCTTACACAGGGGCGGCTGTTTTTACCGCAGCCTCGACTCATAGAGGGAAAGAGCCTATTAATTGAGAAGCAACACTAAATAGGCTCCCATCGGGGTCCCTACATTCTTGTCGTTATTCAAAGAGAAAATATGTTACATTTATTTAATCGTTTCTGCATTATAAAAGCCAATGATTATATTTAACCACAAACAAAAAAAGTGCATCATTCTGCAATTATGCAAAAATGACACACTGTAAATTATTTTAGTGAAGAGTGAAGAGTGAAGAGTGAAAAGGTGCGGTAGGCTTTTCTTATGAAAAGCCGATTTTTTATTGTATTGGTGAAATTGTGTGTGAAAGCAAAAATGACACACAAGAAATAATTTGCTATAAGAGTTTTTGGGAGAGAGCGCGAGAGAGGACTTTTTGCAAAAAGTCCTCTCTCGTAAAATAAAACACTATTAAACCCTATCAAACCTCGATCCAGACGCCGGGGTTAGCGAGAGCCTTGTTGCCCGCCTCGATAATGCCCATAACCGAAACGGTTTCGGCGTGGTCGGCGAAGGTCTCGCCGGTCTTGAAGAAGGTACAAAGCTTATTGATAAAGTTATCGAAATAGCCGCTCATCTGAGGAATCTTGTGGATAGAGCCGTCCTCGTAGTTAACGATCATTTCGAAATCAACGCCCTTCCAATCGTAGTGGCTCATAACGGCTCTTCTGCCGTTCGAGAACTCGATAACCATGGTTTCGTAGCCGCTGCCGACAGACATAATTCTCTTCACCTCGCTGCCCATAAGCACAACGATCGGCTCGATCTGGTGGATAGCATAGGTATCGAAGCGACCGGGACCGCGCGAGTTGATAAAGCAGATACCGTCGCGCTTGACGTCCGCAAGCTCGTTCGAGAAGCGCAGAGCAGAGGTCGAGAAGAAGGGGGTGTTGTTTTCCTCGCCGATAGCAACGATCTCCTTTGCGATATCCTTTGTGAGCGCGAAGGTCTTATCGACGTATACGCGCTTACCGCTCGCAAGCGGGATACGGCAAAGATCGAGATGGCGCTCGGGATGGTCGGGCGAGAGAACGATAATGCAATCGCTCTTTTCGACAACCTCTTCGATAGTGTTGCAACGCTCTACTCCGAACTGCGCGCACCATTCGTCAGTGGTCAAGCCGCCCTCTTTATCCTTTTCGGCATAGGCGTATGCGACCTTGAATTCGTCGCCGAACTGCTGTGCGATGAATTTGGGATAGTTGTTTGCATGCCATTCATCGAGGAAGTGATCGATAAATCCGATTTTTATCATTTTTATTCTCCGATCTTGCTCTTGAGGAAGTTGACTGCGAGCTGGATGTCCGCATAGGGATCCGCGCCGCATTCGCGCTCGATTGTAAGGAAGCCATTGTAGCCGATATCCGAAAGTGCCTTGAGATAGTTATCGAAATCTACGTTGCCCTCGCCGAGCGGAACCTCGAGGAAGTAATCGGAAAGACGAAGGTCCTCGATACCGCCCTCTGCGAAGAAGGTGTATACCTTGCGGGGATCGATAATAAAGCCCTTGCCGTCCTTAGCGTGAGTGTGAACGATATATTTGCCGAGGGTGTAGACCGAAGCAACGGGGTCGGTGCCGCAGCACATAACGAGGTTTGCGGGGTCCATATTAACGCCGAAGCCTGCGGAGTTCACGTCATCGAGGAACGCCTTGAGACGCTCTGCGGGCTCGGGACCGGTTTCGATAGCGAAGGTAACGCCGATAGAAGCCGCGTATTCACCGATTTCACGGCAAGCGGAAACCATATTCTTATATGCTTCGCATTCGGTATCGGCCTTGTTGGGATCTTCTTTATTTTCGGGAACTACGCCGATATGGGTTGTAACCACCTTCGTGCCGAGTCGAACAGCGAGGTCTGCAACAGCCTTCGAAGCGGGAACCTTCCATTCGTTTTCGTCGACGCGCTCGAAGCCATGGCCGCCGAAATCGCCGCAAACGGCAGAGATAACGAGACCGTACTGCTCGAGAAGCGCACGAACGCGTGCAACCTTTGCATCATCGAAGGTATCGTATTTGTTTTCGCCCTCTACGACGTAGAGCTGAATACCCTGTGCGCCGACGGAGGCAGCCTTTTCGAGCCCCTGCTCGAAGGGAAGCTTGAAGGAGTCGGTCATAACACCGATCTTGAATTGAGCCATAATAGCACCTCTTAAATATTTTTGTTTTTTATTTTTTGTTTTTAACCGATCAAAGCCATAAATGCCTCGGGAGCGAGGTAGAAGAGGGTTACGATTATCGCACCCGCGCCGAGCACGCCGAGCGCGATCGGGGGAAAGCTCTTTTTGAGCTTAAGTCCAAGCGTTATCGCGATAAGCGAGCCGGTCCAAGCACCCGTTCCGGGCAGAGGGATCGCAACGAAGGCGAACAAGCCCCAGAAAAGCGCTCTTTGGGCGTTTTTGTTCATCTTTTCGACCTTCTTTTCGCCGAGCTCAAGAATCTTGCGGAAGGGCTTGCCGAAACGCTCAAATCCCGCGAGCCAATGCAAGACCTTACCCCCGAAAAGCACCAAAAAGGGCACGGGAAGCAGATTTCCGACGATAGAAAGAAGGGTTACGGGAACTATCTGAAGATCGTAGGCATAGAGCCCGAGAGGAATCGCGCCGCGAAGCTCGATCACGGGTACCATGCTCACGAGAAAAACCATTATATATCCGAGCATTGAAATCTCCTTAAGCTTATTCCCCTTGATTTTAACAAATAAGCAATGAAAGGTCAAGGCATTTAAAAAATTTTCTTGGTTTTTATTGTAATTTATATATTTATATAGTATAATATAGAGTGAATAATTATGTAGGTGTCTGATAATATGAATTTTACATATACCGAAAATACCCCTCTTGCGCCCTATTGCTCGATGAAGGCGGGCGGATACGCAAAATACCTCGTGCTTCCGAAAAGCGAATCCGAGCTTTTGGGGGCGGTAGGCTACTTTAAAGAAAAAAACGAAAAATACATAGTCGTCGGCAACTGCTCGAACCTTCTCTTCCCCGACGGGCTCTATGACGGTGCGGTCATTATCTGCACTGCCGTCCGCGGAATTTCCGAAAAGGACGGATTTATCGAGGCGTATTGCGGCGAAACCCTCTCGTCGCTCGCAAGGGCTGCCTGCGATGCCTCGCTTACAGGGCTTGAATTCTGCTACGGCATCCCCGGCACGATAGGCGGCGGCGTTTATATGAACGCGGGTGCATACGGCGGCGAGCTCGCGCTTGCGTTCGTCCGCGGCAGATTTTTGAGTAAAAACGGCGAAATTGTCGAGCTTACCCGCGATGAAATGGGATTCGGCTACCGCAAAAGCATAATGCAGACCGAGCCGCTCGTGCTTATCTCCGCTACCTTCAAGGCAGAAAAGGGCGATAAAGCCGAAATAAGAGCGCAGATGGATACGCTTATGGCGAAGCGCAAAGCAAGCCAGCCGCTCGAATACCCAAGCTGCGGAAGCGCGTTCAAGCGACCCGAGGGACACTATGCGGGCGCGCTTATCGAGCAGTGCGGATTAAAGGGAGTAAGCGTCGGCGGAGCGCAGGTTTCGGTCAAGCACGCGGGCTTCGTTATCAATGCAGGCAACGCAACCGCAACCGACGTAATTTCGCTTCTGACACTCGTTTCAGACACGGTTTTCGAAAAAACAGGCGTAAGATTAGAGCCTGAAATAAGGATTATTAAATAAATGTCGTTCAATTCCGAAATCAAGGACCAGATCACCGAAAATATACCGAAAAAGGATTGCTGTAAGCAGGCTATGTCCGCAGGCTTCGAGCTTTTACCCTTCGAGCAGAAATGCCAGAAGGATATCGGCTGTTATCTTCGCGGAGTTTTTCTCAGATGCGGCAACGTCAGCTCGCCCGAGCGCAATTTTATGCTTTCGCTCACCTTCCCCGACGAGCAAAGCCTGGAAAACACCGCCGAGCTGCTCGATTCGCTCGGTCTGACCGCCAACCGCACGAAAAGAAGGGGCAAGCCCGTGCTTTATTATAAGGCAAGCGAAAGCATCGAGGATTTTCTTTCGTATATCGGCGCAACAAAGGCGGCGCTCGACGTTATCAACGCCAAAATTATGAGCGACGTCCGCAACAACGTCAACCGTATCTGCAACGCCGAAACCGCAAACCTCGAAAGAATGGCGCGTGCCGCCGCCGAACAGCGCGAGGCGATACTTACAATACAGCAATACGGCGCGATGCACAATCTTCCGTCCGAGCTGCGCGAAATCGCCGAGCTCAGACTTGCTAACCCCGATATGTCGCTTTCACAGCTTCTTCCGCTCCTGCGCGAGCCGGTGAGCAAATCGGGGCTCAACCACCGCTTCAAAAAGCTGCAGGATATCGCACAAACTCTCAAAAGCAATTCCTGAACATTATAATTCTTTATAATTCTTAAAAATATCTCATTTTCTTATCATATTAATAAAAAGGACGCAAAATGGGCTTCGTTCATCTTCATTTGCACACCGAATACAGCCTGCTTGACGGTGAAAACCGTATAAGTGCCATTCCCGACGCGGTTATAAACGGCGGGATGAATGCCTGCGCCATAACCGACCACGGAGTTATGTACGGCGCGGTGGAGTTTTACAAGGCGTGCAAGGAAAAGGGCGTGAAGGCGATAATCGGCTGCGAGGTTTACGTTGCCCCGCGCTCGATGGAGCAGAAGGACAGGCTTTTAGACTCCGACTATTCGCATCTCGTGCTCCTCGCGAAGAACGAAATCGGATATAAAAACCTTATCACGATAGTTTCGAAGGCGTTCACCGTCGGCTTTTATTCCAAGCCGAGAACCGATATCGAAACGCTTACAAAGCATTCCGAGGGCATAATCGCGCTTTCGGGCTGTATTTCGGGCAGTATCCCTAAAGCCGTTTTGCAAAACGATATGTCGCTTGCACGCGAGCGCATTATAATCCTCGACCGCATTTTCGGCAGAAACAATTTCTATCTCGAGCTTCAACGCCACGGCATCGACGGGCAGGAAAGAGTCAACCGTGCGCTTATCGAATTTTCGAAGGAGCTGTCGATACCCCTCGTCGCGACGAACGATTCCCACTATACCTCCCGCGCCGACGCCGAAATACAGCGTCTTCTCACCGCAATCTCGACGGGCACCACCGTCGATGAGCTTGAATTCGGTATGCAGGGCAGCGAGCATTATATAAAATCGGCTCGCGAGATGGAGCTTTTGTTCCGCGACGTTCCCGAAGCTGTCGAAAACACGGTGAGGATCGCAAACGAATGTAATTTCGATTTCGATTTCGAAACCATGCACCTCCCCGCCTACCGCGCGCCCGCATCCTATACCTCCGAGCAGTATTTGAAAAAGCTCTGTCTCGATTCGCTCGACGCGCTTTACAGCGCAGGCAGACTCAGCGCGGATATTTCGCTTTACCGCGAAAGAATAGAGCACGAGCTCCGGATAATTCATAATATGGGCTTCGACGATTATATGCTTATCGTCTGGGACTTTGTGAACTTTGCACGCAAAAGCGGGATCCCCGTCGGCGCGGGCAGAGGAAGCGCGGTCGGAAGCCTTTGCACCTACTCTCTCGGCATAACGCAGGTCGATCCGATAAAATTCGGTCTGCTTTTCGAGCGTTTTCTCAACCCCGAGCGAGTAAGCATGCCCGATATTGATATAGATTTTTCCGACGAGCGCAGAGGCGAGGTTATCGAATACGTCGCTTCGAAATACGGAAAAGCGCACGTCGCACAGATAGTTACCTTCGGTAAGCTCGCCGCGCGCCAGGCAGTGAGGGACGCGGGCAGAGCGCTGGGTATGAGCTACTCCTCGGTCGATGAGATAGCGAAAATGATACCCCGATATACAGACGTAACGCTCGAGGACGCGATAAAGGAAAACCCCGAGCTCCGCGACAGACTCGAGCTCGACCCTATGGCGAAAAGCCTTTTCGAATCGGCGATGAAGCTCGAGGGCAGACCGCGAAACACCAGCACGCACGCTTCGGGCGTGGTTATCACCGACGAGCCGCTGACAAATTATCTCCCGCTCGCGCTAAACGATTCGGTTACGGTAACCCAGTTCCCGATGAATACGGTTGCCGACCTCGGTCTTTTGAAAATGGACTTTCTCGGCCTCCGCTTCCTTTCGATAATTCAGGACACCGAGCGTCAGATAAAAAAGAAGTTGCCCGATTTCTGCGCCGAGGCAATCCCGCTCGACGACAAGGCAACCTACGAAATGCTTTCCGAGGGCAACGCAATCGGCATATTCCAGCTCGAAAGCGACGGTATGCGAAGCCTTCTTTCGAAGCTCAGACCGCGCGATTTAGAGGATATAATTTCGGTCATATCGCTCTACCGCCCCGGACCCGCGCTTTCGATAGACGCATTTCTTAAAAACCGCGAAAACCCCGAAAAAGCCGAATACGACCACCCCTGCCTTAAGGAAATACTCGCCTCCACCTGCGGCGTTATGCTCTATCAGGAGCAGGTTATGCAGGTGTGCAGAACCATGGCGGGCTATTCCTACGGCAGAGCAGATATCGTACGGCGTGCGATGGCGAAGAAGAAGCCCGAGGTTATGCAAAAGGAAAAGGGCGTTTTCATCGAGGGCGCAAGGCAAAAGGGCATCTCCGTCGATGCCGCCGAGCGCGTTTTCGAAAAAATGAGCGAATTTGCGAAATACGCCTTCAATAAAAGCCACGCCGCCGCTTATGCGGTCATCGCCTACCGCACGGCTTACCTTAAATGCCACTACCCGCGTGAATATATGTGCTCGCTTCTGAATACCGTTATGGGATATAACGAAAAGGTCGGCGAATATATCTCCGACTGCGCGCGTATGGGTATAAAAATACTTCCGCCGCGAGTAAATATGAGTGAAACCGTCTTTTCGGTCGAGGGGAACGATCTCCGCTTCGGCTTGGCGGCTATAAAAAACGTCGGCGCGCTTTTCGCCGATAAAATCATTGCCGAAAGGGCAAGAAGAAGCTTTTCGAGCATCGAGGATTTCCTCGAGCGGTGCTCGCGCTTCGGCAATATAAAGGCGTTTGAATCGCTTGCCGCCGTCGGCGCGCTCGATGAATTCGGGCTGAAAAGAAGCCAGCTCGCCTCAGGTCTTCAGACCGCACTCGAAACCGTAACCCGCGACCGCAGCCGCAATTCCGAGGGGCAGATGAGCCTTTTCGGAGGTGGAAGCAGCTTCGAGGAGGCGGCATTCATATTCCCGAAGCACGACCTTCCCGAGCTTTTGAAGCCCGAAATGCTCAAAAGAGAAAAGGAGCTCACAGGCCTTTATTTCTCGGGACATCCCCTCGACGGATATAAGGACGTTTCCGAAAGAATCGGCTCGGTAAACGCCCAAAAGATACGCGAGGGCTTGGAAAACAAAAGCCTTAAAAAGAGCAGTACGGTTACCTTCATCGGACTCGTAACCAAAAAGCGACAGAAGCTCACCAAGAAAAACGAGGCAATGGCGTTTCTCGAGGCGGAGGACGGAAGCGGAGAAGCAGAGCTTATCGCCTTCCCGAGCCTCTATGCCGCGTCGGGCGAGCTTATCGAGGAGGGCAGAGTGCTCGTCTTCACGGGTAACCCCGAGCTCAAGGAGGTCTACGGCGAAGAGGGCGCAGAGGTGCTTACCCTTCTTTTGAAATCGGTATCCTCGCCCGAGGACGCGATGAAAAACGCGCCGCCGTTAAAGGAAGCCGAGTTCGAGGGCCCCTCGCTCTATATAAAGGTAACCGCGCAAAACGAATTTCACTTCAACGATGCGCTCAACCTTGCCTCGAACACGAACGGCAAAAATCGCATTCTGGTGTATTTCGAAAAGGAAAAACGGCTTGCCGCCGCAAAGGGCAGGTCTTGCAATATAACCGAGCGGCTCGTCCGCCAGTTAAAAGCACTTATGGGCGATGCGAATATCGCCGTTAAATAGAAGGAAGGAGAAAAAACATGCAGGATAACGATATCCGTAATCAGCAAAGCGAGTCTTCCGACCGCACCCGCAACTTCGCGCCGCTCAATGCGAAGCAGGAGCAGAACGACGGAAGCACCCGTACCTTCGATCAGATCGAGGAGGAGCAGTCTCTTCCCGAGGACGATAACCACGACGAAAATAACGGTCAGTGCGAAGAAAAGCAGACCAAAACCGCGCGTGCCGCAAAAATGACGGTAAAAACCGTCGTTTTCACGCTCCGCAAGGTCAGCACCTATCTTATGAATATCTTGCTCACTCTGCTTATCGTCGGTATGATAACCGGCGCGGCTGTCGCGGTCGCATTCGTTATATATATCAGAAACTACGTCGACCCGACCTTCGACGAGCTCGATAATCTTAAATTCGACTCGGCGCTTTCGACAACGATGTATTACGTCGACCGCAACGGAAGCGAGGTATTGCTCGAAAACGATACCCTTCAAAGCTCGGAAAACAGAATGTGGGCAACCTATCAGGAGATCCCGAAAACGCTTATCGACGCCTATATCGCAGTCGAGGACCAGCGCTTTCTCGAGCACAACGGCGTAGATACGACGCGAACGGCATCGGCGATATATAACTTCTTTATCCCGACAAGCTCGAACTACGGCGGCGGCTCGACAATCACACAGCAGCTTATAAAGAACGTTTCGGGCGATAACGAGGCAACGATTCAGCGTAAGGTTCAGGAAATCTTCCGCGCACTCGAGGTCGAAAAGAAATATACGAAGGAAGAGATACTTGAAATGTATCTCAACACGATATATCTCTCCCACGGCTCCTACGGCGTGCGCGTTGCCGCCCAAACCTATTTCGGAAAGGAATTGAACGAGCTCACTCTTGCCGAATGTGCCGCTATCGCATCTATCGGTAAATGGCCGACACACTACGATCCCATTTCCAACCCGAAAAACAATCTCACCCGACGCAATCTCGTGCTTAAGCTTATGCTCGAGCAGGGCAAGATAACCAAGGACGAGTTCAACGAAGCGTACGACGCTCCGATAAAGCTTGCCGACGGAGGAGACGAGGAATACTCCGAAAACGTCCATTCCTATTATATCGACGCGGTTATGGACGACGTTATCGCCGACCTTATGGCAGAATACGGCTACGATAAGCTCACCGCATCTCAGGTTCTCTATTCGGGCGGTCTGCAGATAGTTACCTGCCTCGACCCCGTTATTCAGGAATGTGCCGAAAAGATATTCACCGACAGCAGCTATTGGCCCTCGACAACGGGTATGCAGGCACAGTCCGCCTTGTGTATTATGGACCCCGATACCGGCAACCTGCTCGCAATCGTCGGCGGCTTGGGCGAAAAGCGTGAAAGCCGCGGTCTTAACCGTGCGACCCACTCCTACCGTCAGTGCGGCTCCTCGATAAAGCCGCTTTCCATCTATGCGCTCGCGCTCGAAAACGGAGTTATCAAGCCCAACACCCCCGTCGATGACGTCCCCCCCGTTTATTACGAGGATACCGAGCGTTATTGGCCGAAAAACTCGAGCAATAAATACGTCGGCGTCGTCTCGCCCGACTATGCGATACAGCAATCGCTCAATACGATAGTAGTCCGCCTTTGCGAAAAAATGGGCGTCGAAACGGTTTATAACAACTTCAAATCCTACGGCTATTCGACACTCGTCGATTCTATGACGCTCGCAAACGGCACGATACTTTCGGATATAAACACCTCTCCCCTTGCGCTCGGCGGCTTGACCAAGGGCGTAACGGTAAGAGAGCACACCCAGGCATACGCAACCCTCGCAAACCGCGGTATGACCTCGAAGGCGCGTACCTATTCGGTCGTCCGCGACAGCACGGGCAAGGTCATTCTCGACAATACCGAGCAGCACGAGGTAAAATACCGCGAAACCACCACCGCGATACTCACCGAAATGCTCACACACGTCGTTGAACGCGGTACGGCGGCATCGCGCGTTACCTTCTGGAAAAACTTCGGGCTCGAGGTAGCGGGCAAGACGGGTACCACCAACGATAAAAAGGACGTTTACTTCGCAGGCTACACCCCCGATTTCGTCGCTTGCTGCTGGTACGGCTACGACCGCAACAACGTCATAACCTCATCCGGCAACCCCGCCGCAAGCCTCTGGAACAGCGTTTTCAAGGAAATTTACAGCTATTACGATAAAAACGGCATCGAATACAAAAAGACCTTCGACGTTCCCTCCTCCTGCGTGTCCGACGTCGAATACTGCACGGTATCGGGCAAGCTCGCAACAGACGCCTGCCGTAACGACCTTTACTGTATGCAAAACGGCGGAAGCTGTATCGCAACCGGTATGTTCGAGGCTCACGAGGTTCCCACCGAGTATTGCGACAAGCATATCTCGCTCCTTTGGGATCAGCAGACCGGCGGCATCTGCCTCGACGGCTGTGCTTGTCCGCAGGCAAACCTTATCCCCGTCGGCTTCAGAATGATAACTCTTGCCGACCGCGCGCTTATCGGCGAGGTCAAGGTCGAGGACGCTCAGTATCTTTATACCGACGTTCCCGAGGGATATATCTACCCCACCGACCCGAACGTTCCCTTCTTCCAGAATATCTTCCCCGAAAATATCAGCTTCGGCTATTCGGTAAAGACGCGCCCCGCAAACCGCATCTGCACCGAGCACTATAACCCCCTCCCTCCCGAACAGCCGACGCCTCCCGATAACACCAACCCCGACGAGCCATACGGCCCCGATTATCCGTTCGGAGAATAAATCGCTCCCCGCGGTGCCGAAATCGATTTTACAAGGTATCGAAACGGCAATTTATCACAAAATAAAGGACGAGGAATTTTTGTGTTCCTCGTCCTTTTTCTGTGTGTAAGCGTTTTTTGCGTGTCCTTGCCGCGCTTCTTACATATTATTGTATAGTTTATATCTCCTTAAAAAATTCAAGCAGCTCTCCGTCGGGTCCGTATACGAACGCGACGAGCATCTTTATCGGCGGAACCGCTGTCGGAGGGCAAGCCTCATAGGGCGCGGATTTATCGGTCGCACCCGCGCTTATCGCCGCGTTGTAAGCCGCCGAAACGTCATCTACCTTGAAAGCAAGGTGAAGGAAGCGCTCGTCGGTACGCTCTCTGTCCTCGCCCCCTGCGAAGATCTCGATACAGCTTCCGTCGCCCATATCGAGCATAACGGCGCCCTCCCAACGCACGCGCTCGGTCAAGCCGAGGGCTTTGTAAAAATTAACCGTCTTTTCGAAATCGCACGCTCTGAGCGCGATATGATGACAACCCTTAACCATACTCATTTTCTTTTACCCTTCCTTGCGTTTCTGCCGTTTCTGTCGTTTCTGTCGTTTCTGTCGTTTCTGTTATTTCTGCCGTTTGCCGCTTTCGCGCGCACGTCCTGCGGCTTTTTTTGATTATGCTGCGGCTTGTGCTGCTCGGGACGGACCAGACAATCCCTGCCGAAGCCGATAAGATCCTCCCTGCCCGCCTTTATAAGCGCCTTGCGCACGGTCGGCGCGTTCGCGGGGCGAGCGAACTGCAAAAGCGCGCGTTGCATCTGCTTTTCGTTATAATCACGCGCAACGTACACCTCTTTATTCGTAAACGGATCGATGCCCGAATAGAACATACAGGTGCTCGCCGTGCCGGGTGTGGGATAAAAGTCCTGCACCTGCTCGGGATTCAAGCCGTTTTTCTTAAGATAAAGTGCAAGCTCGATAGCCGATTCAAGCGTGCTTCCGGGGTGCGAGGAGATAAGATAGGGAACGATATACTGCTCCTTGCCCGCCTCCTTTGTCAAAACCGCGAACTTATCCTTGAACCTGTCGTAATCCTCGATAGGCGGCTTGCCCATAAGCTTCAGCACGTCGTTACAGCAATGCTCGGGCGCGACCTTTAAATGTCCGCTTATATGGTCGTTTACAAGCTTTCTGAAAAATTTATTGTTTTTGTCGGCAAGAATGTAATCGTAGCGCAGACCTGAGCGGATAAACACCTTTTTAACGCCCTTGACGGCTTCGACCGCCTTCAAAAGCTCGATATATTCGCTGTGATCGACCTGCATATTCTTGCAAACGGTGGGGGTTAAGCAGTTTTTGCCCTTGCAAACGCCGTATTTTTTCGCCTTTTCACAGCCGTTTGTGCGGAAATTCGCGCTCGGACCGCCGACGTCGTGTATATATCCCTTGAAATCGGGCATCGCGGCGATAGCCTCCGCCTCGGCAACGCAGGATTCGATAGAGCGCGAGGTAACCGTTCTGCCCTGATGAAAGGCGATAGAGCAGAAATTACAGCCGCCGAAGCAGCCGCGGTTATGCGCGATCGAAAATCTTACCTCCTCTATCGCGGGGACACCGCCGTCCTTTTCATAGCTCGGGTGATAGGCACGCATAAAGGGAAGCGAGTACACCCTGTCGAGCTCTTTTCTTGTAAGCGGCGGCATAGGCGGATTCTGAACGAGTATTTTATCGCCGTAGGATTCGACGATTGCCTTGCCGTATATATGGTCCTGATTGTCGGATTGGATCCTAAAGGCTCTCGCAAAAGCGCGTTTGTCGGTCTTTATATCGTCGTAATCGCCGCAGGATTCATATTCGAAATGCGGAACGAAATCACTACTCTCCAAAAAGCAGGTTCCGCGCACGTCGCGTATTTTTTTGATTGGAACGCCCTTGTCGAGCAAAAACGCGATACGCCTTAAAATATTTTCGCCCATACCGTAGGTGAGCATATCGGCGCGTGAATCGACAAGCACGCTTCTGCGAACGCTGTCCGACCAATAATCGTAATGCGCAAATCTTCTTGTCGATGCCTCGAGTCCGCCTATGACTATCGGAACGTCGCCGTAGGCTTCGCGAATTCGGTTACAATAAACTATAACCGCTCTGTCGGGACGCTTTCCGATCTTTCCGCCGGGAGAATAATAATCGTCGTTTCTGCGCTTCTTCGATGCCGTGTAGTGCGCGACCATCGAGTCGATATTTCCCGAATTGACTAAAAATGCCAAACGCGGTCGACCGAAACGCATAAAATCCTCTTTACTTTTATAGTCGGGTTGGGGTATAATAGCAACAGAGTACCCCTCCGCCTCCAGCACGCGCGAAATTATCGCGGTGCCGAACGAGGGATGATCGACGTATGCATCGCCCGTAACGATAACGAAATCGGGCTTATAATCTATTTCATCTGCAAAAATGGGCAAAAAAGGCATAAGCTACCTCGCGTTTTTCTGTTCTTCGCCTTATTTTATCATCTTTTTCGAAAAAAGTAAAGAAATTTTGAAATTTCTTATTGACAAGTATTATTGTTTATGTTATAGTGTTAACAGAAATAATTCTTATTAAGGAGATGCCGATGATAAAAGAACGCCAGACAAAGCAAAAAGCGGTCATTCTTTCGGCGGTGCAAAATACGAAAACGCACCCTACGGCAGAGCAGGTTTACGATCTGATACGCGGCGAATTGCCGAACGTCAGTCTCGGAACGGTCTACCGCAATCTCAATAAAATGGCGGAGGACGGCTTGATACGAAGGATATCGGTTATGAACTCGCCCGATAAATTCGACGGCGACCTCACACCCCATCATCATATAAGCTGTACGTCTTGCGGTAAATTCTGCGACTTCTTCGACGCGGAATATAACGAATCGCTCGACAGGCTTATCGAGGCAAAGACCTGCTTCCGCATCGTAAGGCACGAAACGGTATTCTACGGCGAATGCCCCGATTGCAAATTGATCAAGTTAAATTAAAAAAAACAATACATTACTTTTTAAGGAGAACAAACAAATGGAACTCAAGGGCAGCAAGACAGAACAGAATCTTATGACAGCATTCGCGGGCGAATCGCAGGCTCGCAACAAGTACACCTACTACGCAAGCGAAGCAAGAAAAGCAGGCTATACCGTTATCGCTGATATTTTCGAAGAAACCGCAGGCAACGAAAAGGAGCATGCAAAGCTTTGGTTCAAACTTCTTCACGGCGATAAGATTCCCGATACCGCTACCAACCTTCTCGATGCGGCTGAAGGCGAAAACTACGAATGGACCGATATGTACGCAGGCTTCGCGCAGACCGCTAAGGAAGAGGGCTTCGACAGAATCGCATATCTCTTCGAGGCAGTAGGCAAGATCGAAAAGGAACACGAAGAAAGATATCGCGCTATCCTTGAAAAGCTCAACACCGAAACCATCTTCGTTTCCGAAGAGGTTCAGGTTTGGATCTGCACCAACTGCGGTCATATCCACGTAGGCAAGAAGGCTCCCGAAATGTGCCCCGTTTGCCAGCATCCCAAGTCCTACTTCCAGAAGAAGGTAAACAATTTCTAATTCCTATTTCGCATAAACGGGCTCTGCGCCCTTGAATAACAAAAAACAAGGCACTTTCTGCATAAAAAGAAGGTGCCTTGTGTTTTTATAAGGTATTGTTACATATACAGCTTCAGGGTTTTTTCGATCCAATAATCGAATTTCGTATCGGGGCACAAGTGCTCGAGCGCCTTGAATCGCTTATACGCCTCCACTCCGTCGGATGGGTCGTGCCAGATATCCGCGAAAATATAATCAAACCTGCGGTCAGGCGCCTCTTTTTCGGCAAACTCAAACGCATCGGCAGACACTATCTCGATTTTTTCGGGATGAACGAAGCAGGGCAAAAGCATTTCCTTAAAAAGCGAAATCACGCTTTCGTCGCGCTCGACGACGGTAACGCTTTCCACCTCGTCCTTTGCCGCGCACATAAACGCGAAATAGCCCAGACCGAGCCCGTAGGTGCAAACCCTGCCGCTCGCTTTTTTTATCGGAATACGCTGTGTAACCAGCTCGTTCGGCATCATCGTCATCCATTCCCTGCCGTTCTGAAGCACCGAAAGGAAGGAAAATTCGCAGTCGAAATAACCTATCTGTGGGATAATTCTGCCGTCGGGCAACGTTATCGGATCGTCGCAGACAAAGGCTGTAAAGGGGGCAAGCAGATCCTCGCGTATCTCCCATTCGCCGAGCGTTTTTCCGCTTTTTATCTTCACGGCTCTGTAATAGGGATCCTCGGTGAAGGTCTTTTCATCGAGATGATGAAGCATAAAGGGCGAATATGCGCGCCAAAGCTCGTTATCGCTTTCGTTCTCGGTATCGAATCCGAGCGCGGCACAGATAAGAAGCGAAAACGCCTCCTCGACCGAAAGCCCGAATTGACGTGTAAGCTCGTCCACCATTTCCGCGGTTACAAAATCGGGCATCGTGTTCAAAAGAATCGAAAGCCGCTCGAATATTCGGTTGTTGGCGGCTTTAATTTCCTCATAGGTCATGGAAAGCAAGCTCCTTTTGCCGTTTTTTCATTATTATAACAAGGCAGGTGAAATGCGCAAGCGTCGTTATCACCCAGGTTGCAGGATAGGAAAAATAAAGTATCTCTATCTGTCTGTATTCGGAAAAAACCGTGTATATCCATATAACGCGCAGGACGCAGGAGCCGAGAAGAGAAACGGTCGCCGAAACGAGCGACGCGCCCAACCCGCGAAGCGTGCCCGACATTACCTCCATAAGACCGCAGAAGCAATAGGGCAGACCGACTATGGCAAGACGGAGCATACCCACGCGCACCGATTCGCTCTCCATACCGCCCTCGATACCGAAGAGCGACAAAAGGTTCGGCCCGAGGAAATAGCACGCCGCGCCTATCGCAACGCCGAAGCAGACGACCATACCGCTGCACATGGCGCAAACCCTTTTTATCCTGCCGTATTTAAGCGCACCCGCGTTTTGCCCCGTAAAAGCAAGCGCCGCGTGGTAAAACGAGTTCATCGCGATATAAATAAGCCCGTCGATGTTCGCCGCGGCGGTGTTGCCCGCCATCGTTGCCGCGCCGAAGGAGTTTATCGAGGACTGTATGAGCACGTTCGAAACCGAGAAAAGACAGCCCTGCACGCCTGCGGGCACACCGATCCTTATAATCTTTGCAAGCTTATCCTTTTTGATATACAGATGCCTTATTTCGAGCTTACAGCTGTCCTCGAGACGAGTAAGCAGTCTTAAAATAAGAAACGCCGAAAGATACTGCGAAATAATCGTCGCAAGCGCAACGCCGTCTACGTCCATGCCGACGAAAACGACGAAAATAAAGTTAAGACAAACGTTCAGCGCGCCCGAAACGAGCAGGAAGTAAAAGGGGTGCTTCGTGTCTCCGCGCGCATTGAGCACCGCCGCGCCGTAGTTGTAAGCCATCTGCGCGGGCATACCGATAAAAATAATGCGCATATAGAGCACCGAATAGGAAAGCACCTCGGTGGGCACACCCATAAGCGAAAGCAGAAAGGGCGCGGCGATAAAGCCGAAAACCGAAATAATCGCACCGAGAATAAAGGATATCGACACCGACGTATGAACGATATCACGCACGCTCTCTTCCCTGCCCGAGCCGAAGGCGTGCGAGAGCGAAACGTTCGCGCCGACCGCAAGACCGATAAAAAGACCGGTGATAAGCGCGGTGAGCGAGCCCGTCGAGCCGACAGCCGCCAAAGCAGTTTCGCCGTTTTCGGCAAAGCGTCCGACTATAACCGTGTCGGCTGAATTATATAAAAACTGCAAAACCCCCGTTGCGAGCACGGGGAGAGCATACACGAGCAGCTTTTTGAAAAGCGGCCCCTCTGTCATATTCATTCTTGCGCCTGCCGACATAACTGCCTCCGAAGAATTTCTCTTTTCGCACTTATTTTACTATTT
>JAGBWF010000042.1 GCA_017629895.1 Clostridia bacterium | reverse complement strand
GCTGTTACGAATTAATCGTAACAGCTTTTCTCTTTACTTGTTGATATTTAAAGCTATTGCGCTTAAACGGCGTCTTTGCTCGATAAATCTGTCGAAAACGAGAATCCTTGCGACAGCCGATGCGAGCGAGCGCATAAGTGCGACCTTGCGCGAGTCGGCAGAGCTTATCGAGCGCGGAGGGAAGTCCTCGGGCGCGGCGGTGCTTCTGATTTCGTATTCTATTTCATCGCAAAGAAGGTCGTAGCCCTCCTCGATATCGAAAACGCGGGACATAACGGTTATCGCCTCGGCAATATAGGAAAGCGGGAGCATTCTTTTTCCGATACAGATAACAACGAGCTTCGCAAGATGCGTTTTGTTGTATTTTTTCTTTATCGGAGGATTGAGCACGCCGTTTTTAACGTAGTTGTTTATCATCGATTGGGTGAGCAGCGGCTCCTCGGAATTGAAATTGAAGGGCTCGAGCTTTTCGCATATAAATGCTATGACCTGATCGACGTAGAGCTCAAACGCGGGAAACTCCTCCCAGCGCGGAAGATGTATATTAAGAAGCGAATCTTTTTTCAAATTCATAGCAGACTCTTTCTGTTTTCGCATATTACGCCTTTATAATATCATAAAAAGAACAAATTGTCAACAAGACCGAAGGCAAACAAAAGGAATTTCAGCAAAAAAGTACGCAAAAGCTCTTGACATAGTTTTTAAAACCGTGTATAATAGTTATTGCGAAAACATAGAACTTTTTTTCAAGGAGAAACGGATTTATGGCAAAGAACGTATTGGCAAGAAAAACACCTCCGCTTACAAAGCCCGAAAGCATCAAGCACCTTTTGCAGATTGCGGTTGACGAAGCGGCGGAAAACATTGCTTTTAAATATCGTACGGGAGAGGGAATCCGCGAGGTAAGCTTCCGCGAATTCCAAAAAGAAACCTTCTATCTCGGCACAGCACTCGCTTCGCTCGGCTTGGCAAGCGGACATATCGGCTGTATCGCGGAAAACAGCTACAACTGGATACTCGTGTATCTCACCGCGCTTCAGAGCGAGGGTGTATTCTGCCCCATTGATAAGGAGCTTCCCGAAAACGATCTTATCAACGTTATCCACGGCGGCGACGACGAGGTCGTATTCTGCGATAAGCGCCGCGAGGAAACTCTCCGCGCAATAAGAGAATCGCTCCCCAACGTAAAATATTTCATCTGCTTCGACAGAGACGAGGACGAGGGCGAATACCTTTCCTTCGCTAAGCTTATGGCGAAGGGCAAGGAGCTCTACGAAAACGGCGACAGAGCGTACTGCGATATGAAGACGGCGGATCTCAACGCGCTCAAGATGCTCATTTATACCTCCGGCACAACGGGACTTGCAAAGGGTGTTATGCTCTCCGAGCACAACCTCGTTTCGCTCGTTCATTACGGTCTTAAGCTCGCGAGCATCCGCGAGGTAGGTCTTTCGGTGCTTCCTTATCACCATTCCTACGAAGCGGTTGCGGGTATTCTTGTTGCTATCCACCGCCATTCGACGCTTTGCATCAACGACAGCTTAAAGCGTGTCGTTAAGAACCTTGCGCTTTATCAGCCCGGTTATATGTACGTCGTTCCCGCGCTTATGGAGGTGCTTTACCGCAGAATGTGGGCAAGCATCGAGGAAAAGGGCAAGACCAAGACCATAAAGCTTGCGATTAAGCTTTCGCGCTTCCTCCGCGCTATCGGTATCGATGCGAGAAGAAAGATTTTTGCAGAGCTTCATAAGGCGCTCGGCGGAAACCTTGTTAAGCTCGTTTGCGGCGGCGCTCCTCTTCGCGCAGAAATCGCCGATTTCTTCGAGGATATCGGTATCATCTGCACCAACGGCTACGGCATCACCGAATGCTCTCCTCTCGTTTCGGTAAACACCGACTTTATCAACGATCCCAAAACCGTCGGCTTCCCGATGGAATGCGTTGACGTTCGTATCGACGAGCCCAACGAGGATAACGAGGGCGAGATCTGCGTTAAGGGCGACACCGTAATGCTCGGCTATTACGAGAACGAAGAAGCTACCGCAGAGGTATTCACCGAGGATGGCTACTTCCGCACCGGCGACTACGGTAAGCTTACCAAAAAGGGTCAGATAATGATTACCGGAAGAAAGAAGAATATTATAATTCTCGGCAACGGTAAGAACATTTATCCCGAAGAGCTTGAGGACTATATCGGCGGCATTCCCTACGTTCTCGAAAACGTAGTATACGCATACCGCGATGAAGACGGCTCCGAAGCGGCGCTTGCGGTACAGTGCTCCGTCGATCCCGAGCTTCTCGCAAAGGAAGGCAAGGATGCACTCGAGGCAAGATTGAAGCGCGACGTATTCGCGGCTCTCGAAAAGCTCCCCACCTACAAGCAGGTAACCAAGGTTATTATCCGCGAAACACCCTTCGTAATCACCTCGAGCAAAAAGATTCGCCGCGCAAAAGACGGCTCTCCTATGTAAAGAAAGCAACGCACCGACAAAACTCGGTGCGTTTTTTCTTTTTTTCTTAAAATATTTTCAAAAATCAACTTTAATTCGATGATACGCTATTGAAAAATCGATTTGAAAGTAGTATAATACAATGAATATCCTTATGGTATTCTCTTACACACACAGATCGGACGGAAAATAATGTCAAAGCAAGCAATAATGTGGCTGACGATCGGTATATACGTCGTATTGATGGCGGCGATCGGATTTGTTACAGGAAGAAAAACTAAAAATATGAGCGACTTCACCGTCGGCGGCAGAAACGCGGGCGCGTGGATGTCTGCTTTTTCATACGGAACGGCTTATTTCTCGGCAGTAATGTTTATCGGCTATGCAGGCGGTACGGGCTGGAAATACGGTATCTGGGGCGTGCTTCCCGGTATCGGAAACGCAATCATCGGCTCGCTTTGTGCCTGGCTCGTTCTCGCAAGGCGCACCCGCAGGGTAACCCGCGAGCTGAACGTTACGACAATGCCGCAGCTTTTCGAAAAGAGCTTCGGCTCGCGCTCGATGAAGCTTTTCTCGGCAATAGTTATATTCGTATTTCTTATGCCCTATTCGGCATCGGTCTATAAGGGACTTACAAGCGTGTGCTCGGTGCTTCTCGGCATCGACGAGCTTGTGTGTATGATAGTTATCGCCGCGGTCAGCGCGCTTTTGGTGGTTGCGGGCGGTTATCTCACGGCATTGCGCGCCGATTTCATTCAGGGCGCGGTTATGCTCTTCGGCGTGTTTGCCCTTATAATCGCGGTGTTTAACTGCGACAGCGTCGGCGGTCTTTCCGAGAGCTTCAAGAATATCGTTGCCGAAACCGAAAAGCTGAATCTCGACGCCTCTGCTCACATAGGACTTTGGGCAACCGTGCTTATGACCTCGTTCGGCACCTGGGGCTTGCCGCAGATGATACAGAAATATTACGGCATCCGCGATGATAAAGAGGTTAAGCGCGGCACGGTTATATCCACCTTCTTTGCTTTTGTGGTAGCGGGCGGCGGTTATCTTATCGGCTCGCTTTCGCACCTCTTCTTCAATACTCTTCCCGAGGGCGGAACCGATTATCTCGTTCCGAATATGCTTTTGAACGCGGGAATTGCGGATATCCTCGTCGGTATAATTCTCGTTTTGCTTATCGCGGCGAGCGTTTCGACGCTTTCCTCGATAACCGTAACCGCGGCATCGACCTTTACGATGGATATTGTCCGCGAAAGATTTATAAAGAACAAGGAAAAGGACCTTTCGGGCCTTACGAGAATAGTTTGCCTCTTGTTCGTCCTTCTTTCCTTCCTCATCGCCTGGAAGGGAACCGGCACTCCGATACTCGATATGATGAGCTATTCGTGGGGTATAATTTCCGGTTGCTTCCTTGCACCATATGCGGTTTCGCTTTATTGGAAAAAAATCACAAAAGCGGGCGCATGGGCAGGTATTATCGGCGGCTTTGCGGTTGCTCTGCCTCCGCTCGTTGCAAAGCTTGCAGGCAGCGATATGGCGCTCGGCGGCTTTGGCAAAATCTGCGATATGGGCGCGCACTTCGCTTGTGCGGCAATGCTTATCTCGCTCGTACTCGTTTTTGCGGTAAGCCTTGCGACACAAAAGAGTAAAACGATCTCTGAAGGAGAATAATAGATGGAAAACAGAATATTCAATAAAGATATGGAGTGTATGCCCCGCAAGGAGCTCGAAGCCCTTCAGCTCGAGCGTCTTAAGTCTCTCGTGGCATACTGTGAAAAGAATTCCGAATTTTATTCAAAGCGTCTTGCAAAGGCAGGCGTTACCGCGGATAAGATCAAATGTCTTTCCGATATCGAATACATACCCTATACAACCAAGGACGACCTCCGCGATACCTATCCGTTCGGAATGCTTTCTGTTCCGATGGAGGATATAGTGCGAGTTCACGCCTCCTCGGGCACAACGGGTAACCCCACGGTCGTTGCATATACGCGCGAGGACCTCGAGAACTGGTCGGAGCAGGTTGCGCGTCTTGCCGTGGCGGCAGGTGCAACGAAGAGCACTATCGTTCAGATCTGCTTTGGTTACGGTATGTTCACCGGTGCGCTCGGCTTGCATTACGGTCTCGAAAAGATAGGCGCAGTCGTTGTTCCCACAAGCTCGGGCAACACCGAAAAGCAGCTTAAATTTATGCGCGATTTCGGAACACAGGCGATAGTTGCCACACCCTCCTACTGTATGTATCTCGCCGAAGCGGCAAGAGGTATGCAGGATAAATATCCGATGGATTCATATAAGCTCAAATACGGTATTCTCGGAAGCGAGGGCAGCACCCCCGAAATGCGTGCCGAAATCGAAAACCATTGGGGCAACGGCTTCTTCTGTACCGATAACTACGGTATGTCCGAGCTCAACGGCCCCGGTATGTCGGGCGAATGTATGTACCGCGACGGTCTGCATATCAACGAGGACCATTTTCTCTGCGAGGTTATCGATTCGGCAAGCGGAAGCGTGCTCGAAAAGGGTGCGACGGGCGAGCTTGTCGTTACAAACCTCACAAAGCGCGGTCTTCCTATTTTGCGTTATCGCACTAAGGATATTACAAATATAAACTACGAGCCCTGCAAGTGCGGAAGAACCAGCGCGAGAATGCATAAGATTATCGGCAGAAGCGACGATATGATAAAGGTCCGCGGCGTAAACGTATTTCCCTCGCAGGTGGAAAGCGCGCTTATCGGCATGACCGAGATAAGCCCGAACTACTTGATAGTGCTCCGCAGAGAGAACTACTCCGATTCGATGGAGGTTCGCGTCGAGCTTATCGACGGCGGCTTGCTCGACCGTTATTCCGAGCTCGTTGCTTTGCAGAAGCGTATTCAGGATAACATAAAGAACATTCTGGGCATAGCTATAAAGGTAACGCTTGTCGAGCCGAATTCTATCGAACGCTTTACGGGCAAGGCAAAGCGTGTGCTCGATTTAAGAAACGAAAAATAAGAGGAAAGATAATATGGAAAAGAAATTACTTTTGGGTAACGAAGCCGTAGCGCAGGGGCTTTACGAAGCGGGCGTTAAGGTCGTTTCCTCCTATCCCGGCACTCCGAGTACCGAAATTACCGAGGCAGTAAGCAAATACGATGAAATATATTCCGAATGGGCACCCAACGAAAAGGTTGCGTTTGAGGTTGCTATCGGCGCTTCCTTCGGCGGAGCGAGATCGTTCTGCGCGATGAAGCACGTCGGTCTTAACGTTGCGGCAGACCCTCTTTATACCGCTTCTTATATCGGCGTCAACGGCGGTATGGTTTGTGCCGTTGCCGATGACCCCGGTATGCACTCCTCTCAGAATGAGCAGGACTCCCGTCATCACGCCATTGCGGCGAAGGTGCCGATGCTCGAGCCCGCAGACAGCCAAGAGGCGCTTGATTTCACAAAAATCGCTTACGAGCTTTCCGAGCGCTTCGATGCACCCGTGCTTTTAAGACTTTCGACAAGAATTTCGCACTCCCGCTCGCTCGTTACCGTTTCCGAAAGAAATGAAACGGAATTGAAGCCCTATAAGCGCGACGTTATGAAAAACGTTATGATGCCTGCAATGGCAAGAAAGGCTCACGCCAAGGTCGAATCGCGCAACGAGGCGCTTTCGCTTTGGGGCGATACCGAGGCTTTCGAGCTCGGCATAAACAAAGAGGAAATCTTCTCGGATGAAATCGGCGTTATCGCGGCAGGCAGTACCTACGTCTATGCTCGCGAGGCTTTGGGCGAAAAGGCAAGCTATTTAAAGCTCGGTATGGTCAATCCGCTTCCCAAAAAGGCTATCGTTGATTTTTCGAAGAAGGTTAAAAAGCTTTACGTTATCGAGGAGCTCGACGATATTATCGAAACACACTGCATTAAGCTCGGTGTAAAGGTTATCGGCAGAGAAGTGTTCTCTCCGCTCGGCGAATATAATCAGTCTGTCATCGCGAAGGCGATATTGGACCGCGAAAACGAAGCGCTTTCTGTCGATTGCGAAATACCCGCACGTCCCCCCGTGCTTTGCGCAGGCTGTCCCCACAGAGGACTTTATTACGCGTTAAAGGACCTCAACCTCTACGTCAGCGGCGATATCGGCTGCTACACCCTCGGCGCACAGGCTCCTCTTTCGATGATGGATACCTGCGTATGTATGGGAGCTTCGGTTTCTGCGCTTCACGGCT
>JAGBWF010000003.1 GCA_017629895.1 Clostridia bacterium | reverse complement strand
TCATAATTTTTTGCTCCTTATCGTCGTTTTGCTTATTATAAATCAAAATCGCTTAAATTGCAACTTTTTTTGTGTTTTTGTGTTTTGCGAAATAATCGCCATTTTTTATCAATATAAAAAAGTGTCATTGTTACCGTGAAGCAACAATGACACACAAGAAATAATTTGCTATAAGAGTTTTTGGGAAAGGGTGCGGGAAAACACTTTTTGCAAAAAGGGTTTTCCCGTAAAACGTAATCCTTTTTATCACTTAATCACATACGTTCCGAAGTAATGGCGTGCGATAAGGAGGTAGTCGTAGGTGTTCACCGTTCCGTCGCGGTTGACGTCGGCGCGGAGGAGCTCGTCCTCGGTGAGCTTTCTCGTCTCGAAGTGATGGCGCTTGACAAGAATGTAATCGTACTGGTCGATCGTGCCGTTTCCGTTGATGTCGCCGAGCATATCATCGCCGAGATCACCGTTCATCACAGCGCGTATCTCGTTGTAATAGTAGTCGGCGTTCGCGACGAAGATATCGTCCTCGGCAAGCATCTTTTCAAGCTCGGTTATAAGCGTGTTAAGCTTCTTGTAAGCCTCGCCCGAGGTCGAAAGCTTCTTGCAATACGCCTTTGCTTCGGTGATAAGCTCGCGGTAGGTCGCCTCGTGGAAGGAGAATACCCTGAACTCCGAAATACCGCCGCTGTAATATGCGTTCCAAGCGGGATAATACCAGCGCTTAAGCTGAACGTACTTGACGTAGCGCGCCTTGTAGGTCTTGTCGAGCACGATCGTGTCGGTCTGCTTCACCTGCTCTGCCGCGCCGCTGACCGAATAAACCTTCTGATAATCCTTGCCGTCCTCGGAAACGTAGAGCTCGTATGCCGAGATGTGCTCGAAGAAGGCGATCTCGATGCAGGCAACGTCATAAACGTCGCCGAGGTCGCAGATAAGCCATTGCTCATCCTTGTCGCGTGCGAAGGAAAGACGCGTCTTCTCGTCGCCGTCAACCGCGAGCGGCTCGTTGAGCCTGCCGTCATAGACCTCCAAGCCCGAAACGGTGATGTTTGTGCCGAGCGCGAGGTTGTAGTTCGCCAAAAGCTTCTTCTCCTCGACAGCTTCGGGGATAAGGCTGATATTGTCGATTTTGCCCTTTATGCCCTTGCCGATTTCTTCGAGCGGAACGGTGAGGGTTGCGAGCTTCGTGCCGTTGAGGTTACGCGCGTTTTTGGGGTTGTAGGAGAGGTAGTCGTTGACGGTGAGATAGGTCGTAACGCCGTCGCTCGTAAGGCGGATTCTTGTCTTTTCGCCTATCGGGAGCTTGTAATCGTAGGTAAAGGTGTAGAATTCGGACTTGAAGCCGAAATTGCCCTTGCCGTCGGCGTCGGCGAATATTTCACAGCCGTCCCCTGCGAAGATAGGTGCTTTTGTCGCTTCGTCGAGGGTTATATCAAACTCAAGCGTGTTCGGGAAGCCGAGACCGATATTTACGAAGGAGAGGTAGGAGCTGCCGTCGAGAACAAACTCGCCGTTTTCGATCTTTCCGTTCGCGGTAACGCCGCTCGGGAGATCGCCTTCGAAATCGAGGGTTACGCCCTCCGAGCCGAAGGAATGTCTGCCGGGGTCGGCATCGCCCGCGCGGAGCGAAAGGGTTTCGTAGCGGCTTATAAAATCGCTCGCATAGCGGTTCGCGGTGTCCATACCGCACCAAGTCTTTTCGGCAACAAGGCAAACCATACCGCGAAGACGGTCGAAAATGTCGAATCGGGTTACGCCCTTGTATTCGGTGTGGAGGTCGTTCCAGAGCGCGAACGATGCACCGAGCAATCGCTCGTCACCGGGGACCATACGGTTTTCGCTGTCTTGGTTAAGGTCGAAATAGTTTACCTGCCACTTGTTATAGAGCTTTTCGAGATCGTAATAATCGGGGAAGCTGTAGTTCGTGGTCGGCACGGTGTAAAGAATGTTGTTGACCGTGTTGATAACGTCAAAATCGCTCTCAAGCGTTTCCTGCATACCCGAAATTCCGAGATCCCAGAAGTTCATCTGCGCGTTTTCGGAAATGGGGGTTTCGCCCTGGAAGCCCTCTTCGCCCAAGCCGCCCCAGAATCGAGGAGTATAGCCGAGCGAGTTGACGTAATCGATAAGATCATCGGTGTATTTACGCATCAATTCTGCGTATTCGCGGGGGTATTCGTCGGTACCGATGTGAACCACCTTGCCGACGAAAACGGGGTCGTCGCCCGTCATATATTCCGCGAAAAGATTCTTTACAAACTCAAGCGTTTCGGGCTTGGAAATGTCCAAGCAACGATTGTTTCCGGGAAGATAAGGAGGAGGGTTTTCTGCGTTCTTGTAGCAGCTCGAATGGAAGGGCGTGTCGATTTCGGTTACAACGCTCACGCCGTATTCGAGCATCTTCTTCTGATATGCGCGGTACTCATCCTTCGTGTAGTAGCCGTCCTTCGAGGACAAGCCCTTTATATCGCTTTCAAGCCTGAAGCCCGAATAGTTGTTCGAGCCGTCGTCGTTGATATGCAAATGTATTTCGTTCATCTTGAAATACGCCATATAACGCGTGATTTCCTCGACGTAATCGAGCGGTATCCACGCTCTGCCCACGTCGAGCATACCCGAGCGTACTTCGTATTCGGGATAGTCGATCGCGGTTCCGCAGGGGAACGCCTTATCTGCCGTTACGCTCTGAACGACGGTGATACCGCCGTAGAGAAGACCGATATCCGTGCCCGACCTGATTACTATTCTTTCCTTCGTCGCTTCAAGAATATAGCCCTCTTTTCCGACCTGCGACAAGAGCGTTTCATCGAGTCTGAACAGTATTTCGTTGCCCGCGCCCGATTTGTCGGTAATATCGAGGTCGAGCGAAGCCATTTCCTTAAAGAAGTCCTTTACCCTTTCGATAGCCTTAACGTTATCGGGGTTAACAAGCTTGGTGCTCGCGTTGGGGGTGAAGCTGTCGGTCGCGCCCTCCCATTCACGAACCGCAGGGATTACCTTCGGAGGATTGTTTTTGCCGTCGCCGTTCAGGAACGCACGGTCGGAAAGCCTGCAGCCGAAAAGCTTTTCGAGCAAGCCCTCAGTTGCGAACGCCTGATTCCAGATACCGTGTCCGCCGTAGGAATATTCGGTATATTCGATCTTCGTGCCGCCAACCTCTTTTATCGCGTTGACCGTGTCGCGAGTGCCGCTATAAGGCACGTCGGGGTCGTTTACCGCGTGGAAGGTGAAAATGGGGGTGAATTTAAGAAGCTCTGCCTTGCTCGGATCACCGCCGCCGCAAACCGGAACAGCCGCCGCGAAGAGATCGTTATGGCGCATAATCGCGTCCCACGTCGCAAAGCCGCCCATCGAAAGACCTGCCGCATAGATACGGTCGGAATCGATGGAATATTTGCCCTCGAGCTCGGCAATAAGCTCGACAACCGCCTTCATCTCGTTCGATTCGGGAATCTTGTCGACAGAATAAGCGCCGTTCTTCCAGGGGGTGTCTACCCATTGGTTGCCCGTCGGGCACTGCGGCGCGAGAATAATGCAGTCCTCGGGCGCGTTGTCATAGAGATACTGAACGCAATGCACGAACTGAAGCTCGTTATCGTTGCCGCGCTCGCCAGCGCCGTGGAAGAATACTATCATCGGGTATTCCTTACCCTCCGAGTAGCTTTCGGGTAGGATAAGACGGTAAGGAAGCGTCGTATCCTTGTTTTTAAAGGTGAATTTTGCGGAGTCGTGAACGTCGTATGCGTTGACAGCAAAGGGGAATGCAGCCGTCAGCAAAAGCAACGCCGTTAAAAATGCAATAAATCTTTTCATTTTTTGCCTCCTATTTAATAAATATACATTTATTATACATCATCCCTGCCCCGATTGCAACTTTTTTCTTATCGTGATAATGTACTAAAATCTCATTTCCTTTTTGATATGTCGTACAAAATTTTATAGACGTTTTGTGTTTTTGCGACATATATAAAGCAGAAGGCATATAAAGAACCGTGTTTTTTACGTTTTTTACAAAAAAATCGCAAATTGTTACGGCTTTTTCCTTGACATAATAAAATATCGGTGCTACACTGCAAATGAGGAGGTTGATTCCAATGGGTCATTTTGCTTTTTCTTGACGGCTTGACTGTCAAAAACTCATACAAGTTTTGATTTAATTAAAGAAAAGGAGGACTTTCTGTGAAAAAGAAATCTATTGCGTTGCTTTTGGCGATTTGCTTTATGTGTGTCTGCTTTCTTTCGTCGTGTGATCAAGAAATTGCCATACAACCACCTATAACCGATGAACAGCTCCGCAGTATGCCGCTTTATGCACTGAATACAAGTTATGCTCATTATATTCACCTTCCCGATATGCCCCAATATTATTGGCCGGAACTCGGTGACCCCGCACATAGACCTTATGTAGAAGAATGCAATGGAACCGAGATCGAATATTACGGAGAAACTTATACTATTAACTCATTTGTATATTATAATAGCACTGATTTTCTTTCAAGCTTTTACTATGCTGATGAAAAAAAATTGATTGGTTTCAAATCACGCGACCACGGGACCCTAAAATACGATAGCGTAACAAAAGAGCCGTTGGAAATGAAGTATTTTAAAAATTATGAACCGTATGACATATCCGATTCGGATATAGAAATGGAAGACGTAAAAGCTCGCATCGAGCTTTTCGTTGAAGACGTATTGAACGATAAATACGAAAAGGGTATCGACTTAGATAATTATGAGTTTGAAATGGACTCATCTGCGAGTGGAATACACTTTCTTAATTATTATTTTAACGACGTTCTGATACATACGATACGTATATATCTTTCAGAAACCGGAAACGTCAAAGCATGGACGTGCCATCCCGTACCGTCTAAAGACGTTATAAGTCGTATACCGAACATCTCCAAAGAACAGTTGGAAGAACTTGTTATTTCAACCTGTACCGAACAGTACGCAAAAATGGGTGAGTCTGTAGTGGCTTCATTTCCCGAGGGCGAGGCGGTTCTTCCCCACGTCATACTCATTTACAACGCGCCGTTGGGTGGATATATGATTCAAATTTCGGGCCGTATACTGTTGGAACACAGTAATGGTGTCAAAGAAAATAAGCAATTTGATTTTGCGATGCCGTTGATGAACGAATAATGCAAAAAAGGAGAAGCGTGTGCTTCTCCTTTTGTTTTATTTCTTTTTAAATTATTTCTTTTTAAAGACGATTGCGCATCGGTTAGGCAGGTAGCAGAAGAAACCGAGTCTGCCGTTGAGCGTGCGCTCGGCTTTGTAGGTATAGGTCTTGTCCACCCGTTCAAAGCCGCCGAATTCTTTATCGTCGGTCGAGAGGGTAACGCTGTAGCTGCCCTCCTGCTCGACAGGAACGAAATAGTCGGTAAAGGATTTTTCGGGGTGGAAATTAAACGCAAAGACGTAATCCTTTTTCGAATAAAGTATAACCTTGTCGGCTTGGTCTATCCATTGGCTTTTCGGCTTCTTTTTTAATATTCTGCCGCTCTTTAAAAGCTTGAGCATAAAAATATCGAAGGCTTGCAGATATTTGTATTTAAGCGCTTTATTGTCGGCAAGGCTCCATTGCCTGCGGCAGTAATGATAGCTCCAGCCGGTGCCCTCACGCGGGAAATCGATCCATTCGGGGTGCCCGAATTCGTTGCCCATAAAGTTCAGATACCCTTCGCCCGCAACGGTTGCGGTGATAAGCCTTATCATCTTGTGCAGTGCGATACCGCGGTCGATTATCGGGCTTTCTCTGTCCTTGCTCATGCTCCAATACATTTCGGAATCGCAAAGGCGGAAGATTATCGTTTTATCGCCGACAAGCGCCTGGTCGTGCGATTCGCAATAGCCGATCGCCTTTTCGTTTTCGCGGCGCGAGCAAAGCTCGTGCCAGAGCTTGAACATATCCCATTCGTTATCGCCGTATTCCTTGATCATTTTTATCCATAAATCAGGAATACCCATCGAAAGACGGAAATCGAAGCCGATACCGCCCTGCTTTATCGCAACGCACATACCGGGCATACCCGACATATCCTCGGCGACCGTCAAAGCGTTCGGGTTGATTTCGTGAATAAGCTCGTTCGCGAGCATAAGATAGGTTACCGCTTCGGTATCGGTGTTCATCGAAAAATAAGAGGAATAATCGGTGAACGCTCTTCCCAAGCCGTGATCGTGATAAAGCATCGAGGTAACGCCGTCAAATCGGAAGCCGTCGAAGTGGAAGATCTTCATCCAATACTTCAGATTTGAAAGCAGGAAATGGATGACCTCGTTTTTGTTATAATTAAAGAGCTTGGTATCCCACGCGGGATGATATCCGCGTTCGCCCTCGTGGAAATACTGATAATGCGTGCCGTCGAAATAATTAAGTCCGTCGCCGCCGTTTTTTACAGAATGCGAGTGCACCACGTCGAGCAGAACGGTAATTCCCATTTTGTGCGCGGTGTCGATAAGCCTTTTGAGCTCGATCGCTCTGCCGTAGCGCGAGCTGACCGCGAAAAAGCTCGAAACCTGATACCCGAACGAGCCGTAGTAGGGGTGCTCCATCACCGCCATTATCTGAATGGTGTTGTAGCCGAGCTTTTTAATGCGGGGAAGAATATTTTCGCGGAATTCTGCGAAAGTGCCGACTCTGCCCTCCTCCTGCGCCATACCGATATGACATTCATAGATATAGGGCGTTTTTTGGGGCTTGAAGTCTTGGTCGCTCCATTCGAAATTATCGAAAAGAATATCATCGACCTCGGCACAGAAATTATAGGTTACGGGGTCCTGCACAACGCGCGTTGCATAGGCGGGTATGCGGCGCATAAATTCACTGCCGCGGATAACGATGGCTTGCACCTTCTGTCCGACAGCGAGCGCGTCCCTGCCCTCTAAATATATTTCGAAAACGCCGTTTTCGATGCGCTTCATCGGGAAGGCTTTGCAATCCCAATTCGCAAAATCGCCGGTGAAATACATTTCGTCCGCACCGGGCGCCCATTCGCGATAAACCCAGCCGTTTTCGGTTTTATGAATGCCGAAATATTCGTAACCGTTCGCAAAATCGGTGAGCCTTTCGCTATCGGCGATAAGCTCACGTCTTTTTGCCTTGTATGAATCGACACGGTATTGAAGATCCTTTTCAAACGGCGCGAGATACGGGTCGGCTTTTATAATTCCGAGTGCCATAATTAAACCTCCGAAATATTCTGCTTCTATTATAGTACAAAAGTTTTCATTAATCAAGGGTTGAAAAATCGTTTTATCGGTGGTACAATTCGAATATAATATCTTTTTGGTGGTTGTTATGCTTCACATCGTTCTTTATGAGCCCGAAATACCGCAAAACACGGGAAATATATCGCGCACCTGCGCCGTTACGGGCGCGCATCTTCATCTTATCGAGCCGCTTGGGTTCGAGCTTTCCGACCGCACCATTCGCCGCGCGGGGCTTGATTATTGGCAGTATTTAACCGTTTCGCGCTACAAGGATTGGGGCGAATTTATGGGGACTGACCCGCAGGGAGAATTTTATTTCTGCTCGACAAAGGGACAAAAATGTCATTCCGAGGTCGAATACCCGCACGATAAGGATATTTATCTCGTTTTCGGCAAGGAATCGTACGGCTTGCCCGAGCCGCTTCTCAAGGCGAATTACGAACGTTGCATCCGTATCCCCATGCTTAGCTTCGTGCGCTCGTTAAACCTTTCGAACGCGGTCGCAATATGCGCCTACGAGGTGTTGCGCCAGCTCGGTTATCCCAACCTTTCGGATGAAGGACGTTTGACGGGGAGAGAGGATTGAGCGCTTACGCTCTCGATTAAAACGGCAAGCGTTTTAATCGGGTATCGCTGCGGCGGGTTTTGTGATATACGCTCTGCGTGTGAGTGGATTTTGTATACCTAAAAAGGACGTGAAACCGTCCTTTTTTGTTTTGGAGTGCACCAAGCCCCCGACAGTCCGCGAGGGTGGCAATACATTTAAGATAAATTGGCGATAATCGAGGTGGCGCTACGTGAAGCCTCCCCTTGAGGTCGGGGTCCCCGAAAATGCTTGCATTTTTGGGGTGATGTTAAGGGGAGGTGGCACGGCTTGCCGTGACGGAGGGGATTTATTCGAAGGCGTTTCTGAATATCCCCTCAGTCAGCTTTGCTGACAGCTCCCCTTGCAACAAGGGGAGCCTTCAATAAACGTTTCCGTCATTATCACCATTTTGCCTTATTCGTATTGTTTGCAAAACGGACCGTCGGGGACCCCGTAACAAGGGG
>JAGBWF010000041.1 GCA_017629895.1 Clostridia bacterium | reverse complement strand
GTATGTTCCGACCTGCTTATGAAGGCGGACCGATTCGTCGCCGAGCTCGAGCATATCACCAAGCACTGCTATTCTTCTGCCCTTTGCGGTTTTTAAAACCGAAAGAGCCGCCTGCATAGATTCGGGCGATGCGTTGTAGCAATCCGAAATAACGGTATGACCGTTATTTTTATAAATATACTGTCTTTTTCCGTCGCTTTCATATAAAGCAAGCGATTTTGCCGCCGTTTCAAGAGAAATACCGAGCGACCTTGCCGCCGAAAGCGCAAAAAGAGAATTTATTACAAAGTGTCTGCCGCGTACCGAAAGATTTAGAGAAACGGTCTCGCCGCAGATGCAGGCTTTAAAGGAAACGCCGGTTTCGGTTTCCTCGATATCGGTCGCATAGCAATCACAGCTTGAATCCTCATAGGAAACGAAGCAGACCTTTTTATCTCCAAAGCCGTATTCACGAAGAAGAGGCTCGTCGCCATTGAGGATAAGCAGCGAATCGGCAGGAGAAAACGAGGATATTTTGAGCTTTTCGTCGCGTATAGCCTCGCGCGAGCCGAGATTTTCTATATGCGAATAGCCGATGTTTGTGATTATCGATATATCAGGTCTTGCCGAGCGTGCGATACGCTCCATTTCGCCCTTTTCGGACATACCGAGCTCAACCACGGCACAGCCGATATTTTTAGGCGTTGCCAATACCGTTTGAGGCAGACCTATCTGGCTGTTTGCGTTGCCCGCGGTTTTATGCACGGTAAGCGCACCCGATATCGCGAGAGCGACCATATCCTTTGTTGTCGTCTTTCCGACAGAGCCGGTTATTCCGATTACCGAAATCGTATCGATCTCATTAAGGCGATAGCTTTCGGCAAGTCTTTGAAGGGCATCCCGTACGTCGCCGACGTATATAACGTCGCCTTGAAGATCTGCATACTCTTCCCTATCGGTCATAACCGCGATTCCGTTTTTCACAAGCTCGGGAACGAAGCTGTTTCCGTCCACACGCTCTCCGCGGATAGCAAGAAAGAGCTTTGATTTTTCGGAGATTCGGCTATCGCTGAAAAAGCCGTTTACAATTCGGTCGGGGTCTGCGAAGGACGAAAGTCTTCCGCAGACGTCCGAAATATATTTTAATGAAAATTCCATTACTGAATTGCTTCCTCGTATAAGAATTCAAGTTCGATAACAGTACCGGGGAGAACGTATTCGCCTGCGGTTACAGACTGCGAAACAACCTTACAGTTGGTATAATCGCCGTTGAATATACCCTTTATCGAAACGTTGAGGTTGCTGTTTATAAGCTCTTTAATCGCCGCAGTGGGAGTTTTGCCGATAAGGCTCGGAACCTTGACGTTTGCGCTGATATCCGCGCCCTCGGTATAAAGAACGACAACGCCGTTATTTGTAATAACGGTATTTTTCGCGGGAAGCTGATTAACAACGGTACTTCCCTCGCCGCGAACGATACATTTGACGCCCGCGTTTTCGAGAAGCTGCTTTACGTTTGCAACGTTCTTGCCTGCAAAATCGGGAACGGTATAGCTGTCGTCCTCGCTTACGTTAGGAGCGATTCCGAGGTGAGGTAGAACCTCTGTGAGAATATTGCCGACGATAGGAGCCGCAACCGCGGAGCCGAAATGCTGTCCTGCGGTAGGCTCGTCGACGAGAACGAGAATTGCTATCTTCGGGTCCTCTGCGGGTGCGAAGGTTACGCAGGAGGAAATGTAGTCGTTTTCTGCAACGGTATCGCGCTTTTCCGAGGTACCTGTTTTCGACACCACGTTATAGCCCGAAACGGATGCGTTTTTAGTCGAGTTTGTAAGCGATTTCAAAATCTTCTCGCAGGTTTCGGTAGATACTACCTGACGGTCGGTTTCGTATTCATAGGTCTTAACAACGTTTCCGTCATCGTCAACAAGCGCCTTTACAGCGTGAGGAACGACGAGCTTACCGCCGTTTGCTATTGCCGAAACGGCACGAAGGTGCTGAAGCGGAGTTACCTTGAAGGTCTGACCGAAGGAGTAAACCGCAAGCTCAAGGGTCGCAAACTGCGAATTAGCATAGCTTCCGTAATAAATCGAGCTTGCTTCACCGCCGATATCGGTGCCTGTTTTTTGCGTATATCCGAATTCCTCGAAATATTTTTTGAAAAGACTTGTTCCGATTGCCCCGCCGATTTCAATAAATGCGGGGTTGCAGGAATTCACAATCGCCTCTGTAAAGGTCTGGTTGTTATGACCTGCTGTTCTGTGGCATCTGATCTTCGTGCCTGCAACGATCGTTGCGCCGACGCAGTTGAAGTGGCTGTTATCGTAATCTATCCTGCCCTCTTCGAGTGCTATTGCGCTTGTGATGATTTTAAAGGTAGAGCCGGGCTCATAGGTGAACGATACCGCGGGGTTATTCCACATATCGAACATAAGCTCAGAGCGATATTTCGAGCGTTCTTCATCTGTACCGATGAAGGCATCGTATTTTTGCTGATAGAGCGGCGAGAGAACGTTATAGCTGTTGGGATCGAACGAAGGATACGCGGCAGAAGCAAGCAGCTCGCCGTTCGTTACGTCCATAACCAAGCAGGTGATTTTAAAATTAGGGCTATGCTCCTCATAAGCCTGCTCGATATATTTCTCGACAGTATTCTGTATAGTCCAATCGATAGTTGTTACGATATTAAGGCCGTTTGTAGCGGCTATGTAGGTTGCGCCGATGCCCGAATCGAGCTCGTTTCCGTATCCGTCCGCCGCTTTTACCGATTTTCCGTCAACGCCTGCCAAAACCTCATCGTAGGCAAGCTCCAAGCCCGAAAGGCCCTGGTTATCCGAGCCTGTGAAGCCGAGAAGGTTTGCCGCAAAGGAGCCGTAGCGGTAATAACGCTTGGTTGTTTCCTCGAGATGTATAACCGTTTGCAATTTGTTTTCGGAAATAAAGGTTCTTACTGCGGTTTCCTCGGTTTCGGTGAGGAATTTTTTAATAATCTGATATTTCGAATTTGTTCTGTTGCCCTTGCTTACAATATCTGATTTTTCAACCGAAAGAATCTGAGACAAACCGTTTGCAACCTTATCGAGAAGCTGCTCGCGCGTTGTCGGAGAGGAAGTTTCTTCGCTGTCCTCCGCCATTTTTTTGATATCGGCAGGAGATATGAAGCAGTTATAAACGGTTGCGCTGACAGCAAGCTCGGTCGTGCCGTCGTTGGCATAGATAGAACCGCGCTTTGCGGGAATCGTTACAGAGCTTGTGTATTGGTCGAGCGCTTGCGTACGGTAATCCTTGGGGTCGATGAGCTGAAGGTATGCAAAACGCACGCAAAGCATCAGCATGAGCGCAAGAATAACTATAAGCGCGACGCGACCGCGAACGACTGTCATTCGTCCGCTGCCCGACGGTATGAATTTTTTTGTTGCGCCCGACATAAAATACCCCTTTTGATATGACAAATGGGTAATGAGTATTATACCTCGTTACCCTTTGTATAAATATATTCCGAGAAGTGAAAATAATACCTTTTTTATTATATCACACCGTTTGCGGAATGTATAGTCTTAAATTGAATTTTCTCGCGTTTTTCCTTTATTATTTCAGGAAGTCGCGTATTACCTCGCCCAAGCCTGTGAGCAGGAAGCCGAAGCCGCCCTCTTCGCCGTCATCGTATGAATGCATTTCGGTTTTATCCTCTTGCTCGGTGGTAATGATGTGAATATTGCTTTCGGGAATGGTCTTTGTCATACCCAATTCCTCGGTTGCGTATTTTTCGATATCGCCGATATCGTATTTGTTGCTCAAGGTTACCTCAAGCTCATCCTGCGTTTTTTCCATAGCGGTAAGTTTATTGTTGAGCTCGGTGATTTCCGAGCGATATTTATCAACCTCTGCATAGTTCATCATCATAAAGAGGAACATACCGGTAAGAATAACCGCAACAACGACAATAGACCAAGGAAAAGGAGATTTATCCTTCTTCTTTACGTTTACAATGCTGGGTGCTCTTACCGCGCGGAGATTGGAGGTGCGCACAGCAGAAGCCTTACTTCCGCTCTTTACGACAGCAGTCGGTCTTTTTTTGGAGCTTGCGCCATTATTCTTTATATTTCGCGAAGTATTCGAATTTTTAACCGAATTGATTCTGTTGTCCTGCATTTTGCACCTTTCCTTTTATATCTTTTCACATACGCGCAGCTTTGCGCTGTGTGATCTTGAATTATATTCCAATTCCTCCTTTGAAGGAAGAATCGGCTTTCTTGTTATTATTTTTACCGATTGCTTTTTGCCGCACACGCACACCGGGAAATCGGACGGGCAGGTGCAGGGCTTTTCGAGCTTTTGGAAGCCGTTTTTAACCAATCTGTCTTCTAACGAGTGGAAGCTGATTATCGACATTCTGCCGCCGACGTTGAGCATCTCTGCGCCTTCCTCGATAGCCTTCGGGATGCAATCGAGTTCTCCGTTGACCTCGATTCTTATTGCCTGAAAGCTTCTTTTAGCGGGATTTCCGCTTTCGTAGCGATACTTTTGCGGTATTGCGGCGGAAATTATTTCGGCAAGCTCGAGTGTGTTTTTAATAGGTGCGCTTTCTCTTGCCGTGCAAATGCGCTGTGCGATTCTCGGAGCGAAGCGTTCTTCGCCGTAATCGCGGAGTATTCTTATGAGTTCACGCTCGGAGTAACCGTTTACAACGTCATAGGCGGTAAGCGGCGCGGTTTGATCCATTCGCATATCCAATGGAGCATCCTTGATGTAGGAAAATCCGCGTTCGGCTACGTCGAGCTGGTGCGAGGAAACGCCGAGGTCCATAAGTATTCCGTCGACGCGCTCGAAGCCTGCGCGTGCTACCGCATCCTTTATATTTTCAAAATTGTCCTTAACCGTGATAAGACGGGGGTCGTTGATTTTGTTTTTTGCGTTTTCAAGTGCATCGTCATCACGGTCGATGCCTATCACCCTGCCGTTTTCGCCGATCTTCGAAAGAATAAGCGAGGTATGACCTGCTCCGCCAAGGGTACAATCGACATAGACGCCGTCTTTTTTAACGTTGAGCGAATCGACCGTTTCATAAAGCAGGACCGATATATGCGAAAATTCCATTTTAGAACCCCAATTCTATAAGATCCTGAATAACGTCTACGTTGGTTACATTTTGCTGTTCGGCATCCCATTCCTCTGCAGACCCGATTTCGAGATGCGTGCAGTTACCGACGATAACGACTTCTTTTTTGAGATTTGCAAATTCACGGTGTGTTTGTGTTAGAGTTACTCTTCCCTGCGCATCGGGCGTACCCTCGGATGCACCCGAGAAGAAATAGCGGCGGACGTGGCGTTCTCTTGCGACGGGAAGCTCTTCGATCTTCGCGGTAAAGTTCTTCCATTCCTCGACGGGATAAATACACACGCATTTATCCAATCCGCGCGAGAAAATGAATTCATCGCCGAGCTTTTCGCGAAGCTTTGCGGGAAGCATCAAACGTCCCTTGGCGTCTATATTATGTCTGTATTCACCAATGAACATCTGTCTTCCCCCTTTCGCTCAATTTTCGGTGATTTTGGGATTTCTTACCTCTGATTACCACTTTTAGCCTAAATCTTACACTTATTATACATAAACTCGGTATGGAAATCAATAGCGAAGAAAAAAGGATAAAAGAAATTACGTATGCCATTTTATTCGTTTTCGTCATTTTGACATACGCAAAAACCCTTATATTTCAAGGGTTTTCGACCATTTGCGATGTCGAAACGGGACATTCCGCAGATTATTTTCTTGCATTATGTCAACGAACGGTTGTTCGGAATGTTCGAATACTCACGAAAAGCGTTCGCAGAGTGCGTTTTCCTGCGAGATAAGGCGATATCGATGCAATGAAATTTCGGCGAAACGAAGAAAACCGCGATTAAATTCGCGGTTTGTTTCTTCGTCCTTTATTATTTTTATTATTAATCCCCTATTTCGCGCAGATGCGAATTTTGGATTTTGTTTTATTAAAGAGAAAACGCTCGTTTCTTTTCTGAAACGAGCGTTTTTGTTATGAATTTTAGAACAGGCCCGAGATCACGCCGTTTTCATCGACGTCGATACGCTCTGCCGCAGGAACCTTGGGCAAGCCGGGCATTGTAAGAATATCACCTGTAAGAACTACGATAAAGCCTGCGCCTGCAGAAACCTTAACGTTCTTAACGGTAACGGTAAAGCCTTCGGGTGCGCCAAGCTTGGTCGCATCGTCCGAGAAGCTGTATTGAGTTTTCGCGATACAAACGGGGCAGTTGCCGAAGCCGAGAGATTCGAGCTTTTTGATCTGCTTCTTTGCGTTCGGCATAACGTTAATACCGTCGCCGCCATATACCTTTTTAACAACAGCCTCTATCTTTTCCTCGATGGTAAGCTCGTCTGCATAGGAGAAGGTGAAATCGCCCTTTTCCTCCTCGCAGAGTCTTACGACTTCCCTTGCAAGCGCTTCGCCGCCCTTGCCGCCCTCTGCCCAAACGGTAGAAAGCACGGTGTTTACGCCGAGCTCGCGACATTTTGCAATAATGAAATCGATTTCATTATCGGTATCTGTCGGGAAGCGGTTGACCGCAACGACGCAGGGGAGCTTATATACGTTTTTGATATTCGAAACGTGGCGGAGAAGGTTCGGAATACCGCGCTCAAGCGCTTCGATATTTTCGTTGCCGAGCTCGGTCTTTGATTTTGAGAGCTCTTACCGTTGCGACAACAACGACAGCATCGGGCGTGAGTCCCGCCATTCTGCACTTGATATC
>JAGBWF010000040.1 GCA_017629895.1 Clostridia bacterium | reverse complement strand
GTTTGTAGGCGATTCATCAAAGCGCGAGAAATATCTGCCGAGCATAATGAAATCCGAGCCCATTGCAAGAGCAAGGGTAACGTGGTAATCGTGAACGATACCGCCGTCGGAGCAGATAGGAATATAGATACCGGTCTTTTCGAAGTATTCATCGCGGGCTGCGGCAACCTCGATAACTGCGGTAGCCTGACCTCTGCCGATACCCTTCTGTTCACGGGTGATACAGATAGAGCCGCCGCCGATACCGATCTTGATAAAGTCTGCGCCTGCTTCTGCGAGGAACATAAAGCCCTCACGGTCTACAACGTTACCTGCGCCTACCTTAACGGTATCGCCGTATTTATCGCGGATCCATTTAAGAGTGCGTGCCTGCCATTCCGAAAAGCCCTCGGACGAGTCGATACAAAGCACGTCTGCACCTGCTTCGACAAGCGCGGGAACGCGGGTTTCGTAGTCGCGGGTATTGATACCTGCGCCGACCATATAACGCTTGTGGCTGTCGAGAAGCTCGAGCGGATTTTCCTTGTGGAACGCATAGTCCTTACGGAATACGAAATAGCAAAGCTTGCCGTCTTTATCGATAATAGGAAGCGAATTAAGCTTGTTATCCCAGATAATGTCGTTTGCTTCCTTAAGGGTGGTGCCCTCGTAAGCATAAACGAGCTTATCGAACGGAGTCATAAATTCCGAAACCTTCAAGTCCTTCGACATACGCGAAACACGGTAGTCGCGGGAGGTAACGATACCCATAAGCTTGCCGTTTGCAGTGCCGTCATCGGTAACCGCGATGGTGGAATGACCGGTTCTTTCGGTAAGCTCGATAACGTCGGCAAGAGTATCGTCTACACGAACGTTCGAGTCGGAATATACAAAGCCTGCCTTGTGCGCCTTTACGCGACGAACCATTGCCGCTTCATTTTCAACAGACTGAGAGCCGAAGATGAACGAAAGGCCGCCCTCTTTTGCAAGCGCGATAGCCATTTTATCATCGGAAACAGACTGCATTATAGCGGATACAAGAGGAATGTTCAACGAAACTGCAGGTTCTTCCACACCCTTGCGGAACTTTGTTACAGGGGTTCTGAGGCTAACGTTTGCGGGGATACATTCCGCAGACGAATAACCGGGAACGAGAAGATATTCGCTAAACGTGTGGGATTCTTGTAAATACACTGCCATAGCTTGACTCCTTTATCAAAAAATAAATTAAGTTCAATATTTATAATAGGTGTATTTTAACACAAACTTATCGATTTTTCAACACCCAATAAACGCCAAAGCAAACGAATTTTTTGAAAATCCGTCTCTTTTTTTGTTTATTTTTCAAAAACCACGTTTGTTTTTCACCTTGAAAAGCGATAAGCGGTCGCGCTTTCGTATACCCCGTCGGGAGTGAGTACCCCTTCTCCCCTTGCCTGAAGGTTAGGCTCCTTTTGCGTTTCGAGACAGAGCGCAGAGCCCGAGCCGATAACGCTTCCGTCGAAAATAACGGTATTTTCGGGTATAAATTCGCCGCAATAAAGCTGTATGCAGGGCATATCGGTGAAGCATTCGATATTCACGCTTCCCCAAACGCGCGCCGCAAGACGAAGCGAGCGTTCGCCGAAGCTTTCGTATTCATCGCCGGAAAGATAAAAATTGTGGTCGAAGAATCTTGTCAAAAGATATTTTTCACGCAGGTCAAATTCGCTTCCCTCGACAGACGTACTGCCGACAACGCGCATATTTTCATCGTAGACCGAAACGCGATCGGCAAATATCTGCACGGAAGCACCTCCGATCCTCGCGCCGCTGTTTATACCGAAGGGATTGAAATAGGAATGATTGGTAAGATTTACCCAAGTCGGCTTATCGGTATTCGCTTTATAAGAAACGACGAGAGAATCGCCGATAAGCTTATAGGTTACGAAAACCGAAAGATTGCCGGGATATCCCTCCTCGCCGTCGGGCGAAAGATAGGAAAGGGTTACGAAATCCTCGCCCTTTTCCTCAATGCTCCAGCGCTTCAGGTTAAAGCCCTCAACTCCGCCGTGAAGGTGGTTTTTCCCCTTTTCGTTGAGCGGAAGAGTATATTCGGTTTCGCCGATAAAATGCTTATCCCCGCAGCGATTTGCCGTTCTGCCGACAATTCCGCCGAAATAGCAGGTATCGCTTCGGTATTCCTGCTCGGTAGCGTATCCTGCGGTAAGCTCTGTTCCGAACGCGTTGATTTTTTGCACTATCGCGCCGAGCGTAAGCACGGTTACAGATATATTTTCATTCTTTATAACTATTTTTTCCATTTTGCACCGTTCCGAAAAAACGCATATTTTTATATATGTTAATTTTACAATAGCGGCGAAAAATTGTCAACCTTTAATAAAATTTTTTCAAAAAATCGAAGGATATATCTTGACAATCAGATGATTGTGTGGTACACTTAAGGTGCAAGGTGCAGGATAACCGTTTTTCGAAGCGCTTCGAAGCGGCAAATACTGCATAAAATGAAAAGGAGGTTTCCTTATGATCGACAGACTTCCCGGCACGACAGTAGAAATTGCCGTGCCGAACGCCGAGGTTGCCAAAGACATCCTTGACAACGCATTCCTCTGCGGAGGGCTGATGATGTCGCAGGTTGCCCGAATGACGGGGCTTGAGCCATATATGATCCAAAACTGGGTTAGACGCGGGTTCCTTTCTCCGCCTGTCAAAAAAACCTATTCCAAGCGCCAATTTTGCAGGATCGCAATCATCAATATGCTTCGCGAAATATTGCAGATCGAGAAGATAACGCAGCTGCTTTCCTACGTAAACGGCCGTTTGGACGATGAAAGCGACGATATTATCGACGACAGCGATTTGTACCTCTATTATATTGCAGCCGTTTGCAGTCTTGAGCGTCCCGTTGCCGACGAGGAATACGTCGAAAGCCACGTCGAAAGGGTTGTCGGTAATTTTGCAGAGCCCTTCCCCGGTGCAAAGAAAAGGATAATCAAGGTGCTTTTGGTTATGATCAACGCGTACCACGCAGAAATTTTAAGAAAGCGTGCGCAGGATATACTTGCGACGC
>JAGBWF010000039.1 GCA_017629895.1 Clostridia bacterium | reverse complement strand
GTTTCTTTATTTGCGGGCGGTCTTAATTCTCCCATAGAATTGCCCGAGCTCGAAGAAGCTCGTATTGCACGTTGCGAAAATCCGAACAATTTTTTGAAAGAATACCGCAACGCCGTTTCTTCGTTAAACGCACTCACAAATATCGACACCTTAAACACAGCATCGGCGTTATTAAAGCTGATTCACGTCAACGTGGAGCTGATCCTCGATTCCGAGTCGTTGTCCGATTTGCTGATTGCTTTGTCGAATAAAATTCAAGAGCTTAATACTACATACAAAAACCGCAAATACGCAGAAGGCGTATGGGGCGGCTTGGCGGCTTATAAGCTCACAAGGAAGGTTGACGATATATTAACTTATCGCACCGACGAAGCAGAGCGCGCATTAACGCGCAATTACGTAATCGATACTATTTCGCAAATCCCGATAACAAATACCGTCCTTGCGGGTTGGAAATATTTCGTTTTCAAGCAGTGCGGATTACGCATTGATAAAGAAATATCGCAGGTTGTCAAGGTCTTATATTTATACGACCGTTTGGTAGGTTGCGGAGTAAAAGACCTCTTGATTAAAAGCACGCAAGAAAAAGCGGCAAAAAAGCTTAAACCGCTATGCGACGTGGGCTTGCAGGACGTGGCGGACAAAATTCTCGGCTTTTACCTGTGCCGAACTGAAAATGAAAAGAAACGCTTTTTGACAGATATTGAAGAATTCATTAACGGTGTGGATATAACCGAACGGCTCAATGATTTTTTGCGGAATATTTCTCGGTAACAATCATTCAAGCATCACAAAGCACGCTCAAGCGTGCTTTGTTTGACCGCTTCCCCGCACCGCGATAATCCAACCTTCCTAAACGGTTGAAATTTTTACAAATTTGTGCTACAATAAACAAGAAAGGCGGTGTTATTATGAGTTCTTGGGGAACCGGAATCAAGCAAAGCGACGAATTTTCGGACGTATATGATGAATTTTTCGAGCTATACAAGGACGATGCCGACGCGATTGAAATTTACCGTACGATTTTAAGCCAATACCGACAAGAATTTTCGGAAGAAGAGGATTCTCCGATTTTATACACCGTCTATTACGCCTTGGCGCAATGTCTGTGGGAATGCGGTGTCAAGGACGAATGGCTTTGGCAGAAGATAAAGGATATTATTTCTTCGGGCGCGGATTTGAAGTTCTGGAACGAGCTCGGCGCAGAACCGCATTTGGAAAAGAGCCGAGAAAAAGCATTGCTGAAGTTTTGGGAAAAGATAAATTCCGAACCGACGAAAATCAAAAAGCCGAAAAAGACGACCGCAAAGCGCGAGCCCACGCTCCGAAAGGGCGATTTATATGCCTATTCCTGCGAAAACGGTTACCGCGTCGCGTTGGTTCTCGATTTCGTGTGGAATTCGTATTTAACCGCAATATCGGAAGAAATTTTCGACCGCCTGCCCGCAGAAGCCGAAGCGATGTCCGCCTTCACCCATACTGTCGCGTGGTTTTCCGCAAGAGCATCTATCCCAAAAAAAGACCGTATTTTGATTTCGCGCTTGAACATTACAGGAAACTACAATAACCGCGCGGGCTTGCTGTTCTCGTCCTCGATAGTCGGGTGCACAAGCATCGGAGAACGCGAATTCTTTTTCGACCCGAACGCCGCGCGCTCCGAAATGGAACGCAACAAAATCGGTCGCTATGCCTTTACCGAGCTCTTGAACCCCGAAATTCTTCCCAAATTCCACCAGCGCGTAAACGTTGATTTGCTTTAAGTACACAGACCTCGTTTACAAGCATGGCGTTAAAAGTCCGGCAGAACGCGGATACCTTTAACACACATACACGCAAAAAAAGCACTTGTAGCCAAGTGCTTTTTTATTTCATTCGAAAGATATAATTAATTGTTTTCCCAAGGAATGATTCCCTCGAGAGCGATCTTATCCGCCGCCTCCTGAAGAAGCTTTGCATCGGAAAGCGAAAGACCGTAGGCTGTATCGAGCTCGGTTGCGCTTCTGCCGAACACGGTCGCAAAGAAGGTACAAACGATAAGATAAGCGCCGTGAGTGCCGGTATGCGCGTTATTGGGACCCCAAAGGTTGAAGCTGAGATTTTTTATCGCATAGGCGAACGAGCGGTTGACGTAGACGCACTCGGCGTTATTTTCGGCTGCCGCGGGGGTAAAATGCTCGTCGAACTCGATGCACTGATCGAAATTCTTTACACCGCTAAGGTCCTTGCCATAGGGCGGTCTGACGTAGAAGCAGAATTTCGCGCCGCTTTTATTCACCGCTTCACCGAGCTTTTTGATAGCGGCAAGGCTCTTTTTCGCGCTTTCGCCGCCGGGGATTATCACGGTTCCGTTTTCCTGAATGAACACGGCGTCATATCCCTTTTCGATTTCGGTATAGACTGCTTGGTTATTCGAATGCTGCTCGAGAGTATATCCGCCGGGGACGATCGATTTAGCGGTTACGTTCATACCGAGCTTATTGCAAAGCGTTGCAAGAGTGCCGGGGATATCGTTCACAGAGGTCGCGCTGTTGCCGATAAAGAGGAGCTTATAGGAATCCTTTTCGGGCAGGATCGCCTTGATTTCGGGCTCCTTGCTTTCCTCTTCCTTGCTTTCTTCGGTGCTTTCACCCTTGCTTTCGGGCGATTCGGAGGAGGCTTCACCGTTTTCGCCGCAGGAGGCGAGAGCAGGCATACAGAACAGCACCGCGAGAACGATGCAAAGTATTCTTTTGATTTTCTTACTGAACAGCATATTTTTTACCTCGGTTCTGATTTTTTTACGATTATACCCCCAAAAACCGCTTTTGTCAACGCCGCGACGCTCGATTTTGCTTGAAAAACGGCGGATAATATGGTATAATATTAAAAACTCAAGAGAAAAACAGGAGGATTTCTATGCGTACACAGATATTTATAAGCTATCGCCGCGACGGAGGCTTGGACACCGCGAAGGCATTGTGCGAAGCGCTGACCGAAAAATACGAGGTGTTTTTCGATATGAATTCGCTCCGAAACGGACGTTTTGACGAAGCGATCGAAAAAGCTATAACAGAATGCAGCGATTTTCTGCTTATCCTTTCTCCGAATATTTTCGACAGATATTTCGAGCCTGACGACTGGATATCCCGCGAGCTCAGGCTTGCGCTCGACAATTCGAAAAACGTAATCCCTATCTTTCTCGATGATTTTACTCCGCCCAAGACCGATGACGAAAACATCGAAAAGGCGATGAAATACAACGGCTTGAGGTTCGGAAGCGAGGGCTTTTTCGACAAAATCAAGCAATTTATCGTGAGCAACGAGCGCTGTGTGCTCGATATCGAATGCAGTGAGGAGGGCTATTTCCTCTCCGACAACGCTATCGACGCACTGAAAGCCGCCTACCGCGCTATCCGCGAAAGCGAGAAATACGATATCGAGGTCAAGCTCAATCTCCCCGATATCAACACCGCGTCCGAGCTGCTCAACCGCAAATATCTCGGTCAGGACAACTATCAAGAGCTTTTGAATTTCACGGTCAACCGCCTTATCCGCAAGCACCACAGAAGGAAAGAGATCATCGAAACGGCGGTAACCTATATGCTTGCCGACAGATCGAATATTTATCACGCGCCCAAGGCTCTGCCCAATCCGCCAAGCTATGCGCACGGCGTTTTCTCGGCACACGGAAACGGCTACAACTATTTCCCCGTTGCCGCTTGGGAAAGGGTTATAAACGAGCTTTTGAAGGAGTTCACGCTCCTTTCCGAAAACCGCACCAATTATTACAGAACAAGCGAGCACAGAAGCGATTATTACTATCTCGATATCGTTATAAACCGCGCCTCGAACAAAAAGAGAGGTCAGTGGTATTTCCATTCGTTTGCAAAAACGATCGAGGAAATGCCCTGCGCGCACTATCCGCTTATGCAGCCCTCCCTTTTCACGATCGACGACGAGAGCTTTTTCTCTATGGTTCTGCCCGATTTTTATTACAGCGCGGCGCTCGCCATTCTTATGGGGCCCGATGAATTGAAGGCGGAATTTCTCGACCCCGAATCTCCAATCCGATTCCTTGCAAACTATTGGTACGGATTGAGTTAGGAAAATATTATGATCGATACATCTATTCCCTACTACCCCCTTATAATGTCGAAAACCGACACCGATATTTACCCGAAGCATTCGCTCCCGAACGGCTATGAATTCGTTTTCTATAAAGAGGGCGACGCGCGCAAATGGGCGGAAATACAGACAGCCGTCGGCTCTTTCGGGTCCGTCGAGCGCGGTATCGAGGTGTTCATACGCGATTTTATCGAAAATCAGCCGCTTTCCGCCGAGGAGCGCGTGCTTTTCGTACGTGACGAAAAGGGCGAATATATCG
>JAGBWF010000038.1 GCA_017629895.1 Clostridia bacterium | reverse complement strand
GTTTTGGTTTCGGGACCGAACATAGTCTTTGCGAACTGCGAAAGAATGCCCTTCAAATCGCCCATAGTGATGCCCTTATCGATTACAAGGCCTTCGAGCTGATGGAACACGGGCGAGTGGGATGCGTCGGCTACGTCGCTTCTGTATACTCTGCCGGGAGAGATTATACGGATAGGGGGAGTTGCGCCTCTCATAGCGCGCATCTGCACGGGAGAGGTCTGGGTACGGAGAAGCGTATTCTCGGTTATATAGAAGGTATCCTGGAAATCACGCGAGGGGTGATCGGCAGGTGCGTTGAGATCGTCGAAGTTATTGGTAACGGTTTCAACCTCGGGACCTTCAACGACCGAAAATCCCATATCTATGAAGATTTCGGTCATACGCTTGAGCGCCGCTGTTATGGGGTGAATATGTCCTGCGGCAGCCGCAACGGGAGAATAGGTAACGTCGAGCTTTTCATCGGCAAGGCTCTTTGCAAGAGCAAGCTTTTTAAGCTCTGCACCGCGAATTTCGAGCGCTTCCTCGATACAGTTTCTTACTTCGTTTGCAATAGCGCCGATTATGGGGCGTTCCTCGGGAGAGAGCGAGCCCATTCCGCGAAGAATAGCGGTAAGAGCGCCCTTTTTGCCGAGATATTTAATTCTTATTTCCTCGAGCGAGGTTTCAGCCGCGGCAATTTCCGCCACAGCGGTTGTTTTTATCGATTCAAGCTGTGCTTTCATTATATATGCCTTTCAGTTTCTTATTCGAGATAATCCTTGAGCTTTTTGGAGCGGCTCGGGTGGCGAAGCTTACGCAATGCCTTCGCTTCGATCTGACGTATACGCTCACGCGTGATATCGAAGACCTTACCTACCTCCTCGAGCGTGCGGGGTCTGCCGTCCTCCAAGCCGAAACGGAGCTTGAGCACCGCTTCTTCACGCGGGGTGAGGGTATGCAAAACCTCCAAGAGATGCTCGCGGAGCATCTGATAGGAAGCCGCGTCCGCAGGTGCGGGAGTGTTGTCGTCGGCAATGAAATCGCCGAGATGTGAATCCTCCTCCTCACCGATAGGCATTTCGAGAGAGACAGGCTCCTGCGCTATTTTAAGAATATCGCGCACCTTATCGACGGGCATATCCATTTCCTTCGCGATTTCCTCATCGAGAGGATCTCTTCCCTTTTCCTGAAGAAGCTGACGCGATACGCGAAGAACCTTATTGATGGTTTCTACCATGTGAACGGGGATACGGATCGTTCTTGCCTGATCCGCGATAGCACGGGTTATAGCCTGACGGATCCACCAGGTAGCATAGGTCGAGAACTTAAAGCCCTTGCCGTAGTCGAACTTTTCGGCAGCCTTCATAAGACCCAAATTACCTTCCTGAATAAGATCGAGGAAGAACATACCGCGGTTTACATAACGTTTCGCGATACTAACGACAAGACGAAGGTTTGCTTCGACAAGCTGCTGCTTCGCCGCGAGGTCGCCGTGAGCCATACGGTTCGCAAGCTCAAGCTCCTTTTCGGCAGAAAGAAGCGGCACCTTACCGATTTCTTTAAGATACATTCTTACGGGATCGTCGATAGAAACACCCTCCTGAGTGAGAAGCGTATCGACGTCCTCGGGAGTTTCCTCGAAGTCCTCGTTTTCGATATCCTCTTCGGAAATATCGAATATATTGTTCGAATGCTCGGTGGTTATTTCGATACCGTTGCGTTCGAGCGCGGCACAAACTCTTTCGATCTTTTCGATAGAAAGGTCGGTATCCGCGATAGTATCAAGAATATCGATGACCTTGATACTTCCTTTGCTTTTTACTTCCTCGAATTTTTCGGGAGAAAATGCGGAAAGGTCTTTATCCATTATTGTCCTCCTGTGTGTTAGACTTTTTATTTTTCTTTTTATTCAGGTATTCGGTAAGCGCACTTGCGGGATCTTCCTCTATCTTTTTATCGTATTCCCGCTTTTCACGCAGTTCCTTCAAGGTGGCAACGTGTGCTTTCAGAGCTTTGAGCGAAACGTCGCCCATTTCGAGACGGGCGGCTCTGCACTTTTCGAGCGCACCGATTTCTGCCGCTGTGAGCGCTCCGTCCTTTGAAAGCACAATTTCTCTTCCTTCGGCAAAATCGTCCTTGAAGAGATTAAATATTTTTTTATTGAGAGAGGTGGCAAAATCGTCCTCGGTTATAAGCTTCAGTGCCTCGGGTCCGAAATCGCTCCTTATAAGCAGCAAGCCGAGAATTGCCTCCTCGTGCGCCGCCTCCGACGAAAACCTGAGCTTATCGGTATTTGCTCCGCCGCCGTATCCGCTTTGCTCACGCAGGGCGTTGTTTACAATTGCTTTTTTCGCCTTCGCGCCCTGTTTTTTCGCTTTTCTTTCTGCTTCGGCACGAATCGATTCGAGAGTCATACCGAGCTTGTCCGCAGCACGCGCCGAATATATTTCTCTTTCGGGCGGTGTTGCGAGAGTTGCGATAAAATCGGTTACCTCGTTAACCGCGCGCAGCTTTTCTTCGGCAACGTCGATATCGAATCTTGAGATTATTTCATTGATCCTGTAATCTATCTGCCCCGAGGAGCCGGTTAATTTTGCACGGAAGGAGGACGCACCGAATTTTTTAATATATTCATCGGGGTCCTTTGCTTCGGTTCCGAGATTGATAATCTTCGTATCCACGCCGACCTGATTTAATAGGTCGATTCCCTTTAACGTAGCTTTTCTGCCGGCTTTATCGATATCGTACGCAAGGTATACGGTTCTGCAATATCTCGCGATTATGCGTGCGTGCTCGGGGGTTATCGCGGTACCGAGCGTTGCTATCGCATTATCGAATCCCGCCTGATGCATTGCTATCGCATCGGGCGCGCCTTCACAAAGAACAAGAGAGCCTGCATCCGAATTTTTGGCAAAATTCAATGCAAACAGCACGCGGCTTTTTTTAAATACGGGGGTATCCGACGTGTTTACATATTTACGCTCGTCGTTTTCGTTAAGTCTTCTGCCGCTGAAGGCAACGACCTCCCCGTTTATATCGAATACCGGAAACATTATACGGTTTCTGAACATATCGTAGGGCTTTTCGCTCTTTTTGCCGATGCCTCCGAGAAAGGCAACGCTGATTTCAAGCGGAGTGAACCCCTTTGCGATAAGATGGTCGTACAACGGCGCCTTATACGGAACTTCCGGCGCATAGCCGATTCCGAAATGCTTTATCGTGGTAGAGGTGTAACCGCGTTTATCGAGGTATGCGCGCGCATTTTCACCCGCGGGAGAAAGAAGAGCCTTATAGAAAAAGCGTGCCGCTTCTTTATTTATATCGTAAAGTCTGTCTCGCTTTACGGTAGGCTCATCGGGCTTCTTATTATCGTAAATTTCCTCTACCTTGATACCCGCGCGCTTTGCAAGAAATTCGATAGCCTCGCGGTAATCGAGATTTTCGCTCTGCATAACGAAGGTAACAACGTCCCCGCCCGCTCCGCAACCGAAGCAATAATAGCTCGACGTTGCAGGAAAGACCGTAAACGAAGGCGTGCGCTCGCTATGGAAGGGGCAATTTCCGACAAGGTTACTTCCCGCTCGCTTGAGCGTAACAACCCTGCCTATGACTTCTTCGATATTATTGCGAAGCTTTAATTCTTCTAAAAATTCACGAGTATACGCCATATTGCCCTCCTTTTGAAGTTTACATAATTAGTTATTTGTACTGCCATACCTTCGGCACGAACAGGTCGTTGAAGCAGCCCAATGCGTAGCGGTCGGTCATACCTGCGATAAAATCGGCTGTTATGACCGAAATACCGTCGCGCTCGGCGTACTTCAGATATTCCTGAGGTATTTCCTCGGGATGAGCCGAAAAGTGCTCGTAGAGGTGGGTAATCATTCCGACTATTCTGCCGTCCTCACCCTTTGCCTTTTCGTCTCTGTATACTCGCTCGAACATAAATTCGCGAAGCTCGTCCATTGCTTCGGCATATTCGGGAAGCATTCCGATACCGTTTTCAAGTCCGTATCCGATAGTCGCCGAAACGAGCGAGGTTATTCTTTCGCCGTGTGTGCTTCCGAGCAACGAAGATATATCCTTCGGGATATCCGAGTTGCTGAGAATGCCTGCGCGCGCGGCATCGTCTATATCGTGGTTTATGTATGCGATTCTGTCTGCAATTTTTATAATTCTTCCCTCGAGTGTTGCCGCAGGCTCATCACCCGTATGGCAAAGTATTGCATCGCGCACCTCGAAGGTAAGATTGAGTCCGACGCCTTCATTTTCGAGATAATCGACAACGCGAAGGCTTTGCTCGTTATGGCGGAAGCCCTGCGGGAGAAGATAGTTAAGCGCCCGCTCTCCCGAATGGCCGAACGGAGTGTGGCCGAGATCGTGCCCGAGAGCCGCCGCCTCGGTAAGATCCTCGTTAAGACGGAGGGCTCTCGCAATCGTTCTTGCAATCTGCGCAACCTCAAGAGTATGCGTGAGGCGAGTTCTGTAGTGATCGCCCTCGGGTGCAAGAAAAACCTGCATTTTATGCATTAGCCTGCGAAAGCTTTTCGAATGTATTATTCTGTCGCGGTCGCGCTGAAAATCGGTTCTGACCGGACATTCCTTTATCGGTGTGATTCTACCGCGTGTATTTTTTACCTTGAAGGCCTGATCGCAGAGAAAATTCTCCTCGAAAGCAAGGGTGCTTTCCTTCATTGCAGCATACCTCCCAATCCATAATTTCGGCATACAACAATATATACGCATTATTTCTGTTTTTTACTTTTTTGTTTTTATTTTTTTCAAAAACGATAAAAATCCGCTCTTCTTTTTCACTTATATACTTGTCTTTTCTAGTAAATAGTGGTATAATACTATGAAATATAATGTTATGGTGGAAAAATGTTTGGATATATACGTCCGCGAAAGAGCGAGCTGTTTGTCAAGGACAGCGAATTTTATTCTGCGATATACTGCGGTCTTTGCAGATACGGCGGAAAAAACATATCGCATCTTACGCGTTGGCTTTTGAATTATGATTTCGTTTTGCTTGCGCTTTTACGTATGTCATTGACCGACGAAAACGTTAATTTATGCAAAAAACGCTGTCCGTATAAGCTCAAAAAGACCGCTTGCGCATCGGCAGACGAAAGCTACGGCTTCGTTTGCTCTGCATTCGGATTACTCACCTATGCAAAGCTTCTCGACGATATAAAGGACGAACGTGGAATCAAGCGTTTTTGCAAAAGGCTCGTCAAGCCTATTTTTTCACACATCGCGAAAAAATCCGACAAATACGAGGGCTTGAGGGATATCGTTACCGACGGACTCAAGCACACCGATGAATGCGAAAAAAGCGGTTGCGCATCGATAGACCGCGCCGCAGACGGATTCGCGAATATGATGAAGTCGATCGCCGCTTACGGCTTGCCCGACGGCAAGCGCGAAATAGCGGAAATTTGCGGCTACCATATCGGAAGATTTATTTATATCGCGGACGCATACGACGATATCGAAGCCGACGAAAAAAGCGGCAACTACAACCCCCTTTTAAAAAGATTTTCAAGCGCTTCCGAGGCATCTGCCAACGCTTCTCCGATAGAGGAAACGCTATACGACAGCCTTAACGCCTTTTCACAACATTACGCGCTCGCGGCGCACAATCCGCAAAACAGCATCGACCGATTGATTTTCAACATCGTCGAGCTCGGCGGACGAGATGCGGTTGCAAGAATACGCGAGCGAAAGAACCCCACCCGAAAGGATAAGAAAAAATGAAAAACCCATATGAAATACTCGGAGTTTCCGAAAACGCATCCGATGAGGAAATCAAAAAAGCATATAGGAAGCTCGCAAAGCAATATCATCCCGACAACTATACCGATAATCCCTTAAAAGAGCTTGCCGACGAAAAGATGAAGGAGATAAACGACGCTTACGACACCATTCAGAAGATGCGTGCATCCGGCGGCGGACAGCAAGGCGGATTTTACGGAAACGGTACGCAGGCAAACGGACAGGAAAACGCATACACGAGAATACGCAGGCTTATTTCGGCAGGCCGTATAAACGAAGCCGAAACGTTGCTCGGCGGAATTCCCGCCGCAGACAGAAACGCCGAATGGCATTTCCTTATGAGCCTTGTGCTTTACCGCAAGGGCTGGCTTCAGGACGCAAGAAACGAAATCAACGCCGCCTGCAATATGGATCCCTATAACCAGGAATACCGTTCCTTCCAGCAGAGAATGAGCAGCGGTGCTTATTCGAGCCCCTATTCCAACATGAATACCAACCACACCCAGCAGTGCTCGGGCTGCGACGTTTGTCAGGCACTTTTGTGCGCAGATTGCTGCTGTGAATGTATGGGCGGCGACTGTATAAGGTGCTGTTAATATGTCGCGCACCAAAAAAATCGCATTCTCCGGCATATTTTCGGCACTCTGCTTCGTCTTTCTTTATATCGGCTCGGTGTTTCAGACGCTCGACCTGAGCGCTTCGGCTATCGGCAGTATTGTAGTTCTGATTTCTATGATAGAGCTCGGAAAAAGATGGGCGTTGGGAGTATATGCGGTATCGGGCATACTTGCGGTTTTGTTACTGCCGAACAAATCACCCGCAGTTATCTATCTTTTGTTCGCAGGCTTTTATCCCGTTTTCAAGACCGCGATGAATTCCATATCAAAAAAATGGCTTTCCTATACGGCAAGGCTCGCGTTTTTCAATGCCGCATTCACGCTGTTGGTCTTTATGTCGGTAAGGCTGTTCGGCATAGAGGAGGACTATATCGGCTTCGGCATACTCGCGTATGCAGTCGCAAATATAACCTTTATCGTTTATGATTTCGCGCTCGAAATGATCGCGATAAACTATATTTCACGTATTCGGCCGATGCTTTTCGGCAAGCAATAGTTGACAAAGCCAACCGTGTGTGATATAATTATATGATACTTTTTTCGGAGGTCCGCTATGATCAAGAGCATGACAGGCTACGGCAGACACCGCGAGGTGATCGACGGCCGCGATATACTTTGCGAGGTCAAATCGGTTAACAGCCGTTACCTCGATACAAACATTAAGCTCGGACGCTTATACAATGCGCTCGAGGAAAAGGTTAAGCAATACGCATCCACCCGCGTTTCCCGCGGTAAGATGGATATCTATATTTCTATCGAAAACATCGCAGGCGACGATAACGGACTTTCGGTAAACGAAAAGTTCCTCGAAAGCTACGTCGCACTTCTCCGCGATATCAAGGACAGATATTCATTGGGCGGAGACGTTACGATTCAAACCGTCGCAGGAAGAAACGAGGTTTTCGTTACCACACGTCCCGACGAGGACACCGAGGCCGCAGGCAAGGCGTTGCTTGTAGTTATGGAAAAGGCGTTCGACAGCTTCACCGCAATGCGCGAGGAAGAGGGCAAAAAGCTTGAAGCGGACCTTCTTTCGCACCTTTCCGTGCTCGAGGGCATCCGTGAATTCATAGTCGAGCGTGCGCCCCTGTCCGTTAAGGAAAACAACGAAAGAATGAAGGCGCGCATCAAGGAGCTTCTCGAGGGCGCCGAATACGATGAACAGAGATTACTTACAGAGTGTGCCGTATTTGCCGATAAGGCGGATATAAGCGAAGAGCTCGCAAGACTCGATTCGCATTTTTCGCAGTTCAAAAAGATTTTAAAGGAAAACGTTCCCGTCGGCAGAAAGCTCGATTTTCTCGTTCAGGAAATGAACCGCGAGGTCAATACAATCGGCTCCAAATGCAACGACGGCGAGGTCGCAAGACAGGTTATCAAGGCTAAGAGCTACGTAGAAAAGATACGCGAGCAGATACAGAATATCGAATAGGAGCGGATATATGAAATTGATAGATGCGGGATTCGGTAATTTTGTCAACTGTGAGCGCGTGATTTCGGTTGTATCGACCGAATCGCTCCCTGTTCGCAGATTGGTACAGGATGCAAAAAACGCCGGCAGGCTTATCGACGTAAGCTGCGGTAAAAAAACAAAGTCGGTAATAATCACCGACAGCGATCATATAATT
>JAGBWF010000037.1 GCA_017629895.1 Clostridia bacterium | reverse complement strand
TCGGCGCGAACATGGCGTAAAGCCCCAAAAAAACAACGAGCATTTTGGGGGAGCTTTTTATAAAAAGCTCCCCCAAAATGCTCGTTGTTTTTTTGGGGCTTTACGCCATGTTCGCGCCGAAACGCTTGATTTTCTTTGTGGTGGTCTTTTCGAATGCTTCCCAGACGATTTCGGTAACGACGATCTTTTTGTATGCGGGGAGCTTTTCGTTGACACGCTCGATAACCTTTGCGATCTCCGCGCGTATCTCTTCTTCGGTGGGGAGTCTGTCGTAAAGCTCCTTGATCTTTTCGATGCAGGGGTAAATCTTCGCCTTTATCGCAGTGCCGCCCTTTGTGTTGGCAACGCCGAGAACGAGCGATTCCTCGATAAAGAGCTCCTCGTTCAGACGCGCTTCAAGCTCCTCGGGATAGATGTTCTTGCCGTTCTGTGCAACGATAACGTTTTTGCATCTGCCGGTAACGTAAAGAAATCCGTCGGCATCGAAATAACCGAGGTCGCCTGTGTGGAAATAGCCTCCGCGCATAGCCTCTGCGGTTGCGAGTTCGTCGTTGAAATAACCGAGCATAACGTTGTCGCCGCGGGTGATGATTTCGCCGACTCCCTCCTCGTTGGGATTTTCGATTTTTATCTCGACGTCGTGTATCGGCAGACCGACAGCGGCGGGGTTCATAAAGAAATCGTTGTTTCCGGCGATAAGCGGAGCGGTTTCGGTAAGTCCGTAGCCCTGATACGTGGTAATGCCGAGCATACAGAAGGTTTCGATAACCTCGGGCTTGATGGGCGCCGCGCCGACGATAAGAAGACGGAGTCTGCCGCCGAGCGTCTTTTTCACCTTGCGCTTAACGATAAAGCGGAGAGGTGCGGGAAGGTGCTTTAAAAGCTCGAGCACGCTTGCACCCTCGGGAAGAAGGAACATCTTCGGGAGCGATTTGCGCATATTCGCTTCGACACGGTTAAGAATAAAATCGAGAAGAAGCGGTACGACGATAAGCACGCTCGGCTGATATTCGGAAATATTCTTCGCCACTTGACGCAAGCCGTCCGCATAGGAAATGCAGGAGCCGCCCGAAAGCAAAAGCAGATGTCCGAGCGTCGTTTCATAGGTATGGTGAAGCGGAAGGACAGAGAGCGAGTGAAGGGTAGGGTCGATTTTGACCATCTGCGAGGTCTGGTTAATGTTGGCGCAGATGTTCCTCTGCGAAAGCATAACACCCTTCGAGCTGCCTGTGGTGCCCGAGGTGAAGATGAGTATCGACATTTCCTCGCGGTTGATTTCGAAGCTGTCTATCCTCTTGTTCCCTGCGAGATAAGAGGCATATCCCTCCTCGATAAGCGAGGATACGCGGGTGTATTCAAGCTTTACCTGCTTGCTTTCGGCAATGGTGTATTTTTCTATATCGGTTTCGAGCTTGCAAAGAATGGTGCTGTCGGCAAATACTGCAACACAGTCCGCGGCGCGAAGAAATTCCTCGATATCCTCGTGCATAAGCTCCTTGTCGATAGGCACGGCGACGCCGACGGTAGCGGCGGCGAGATAGCAAATTATCCAATTATAGCTGTTCGCGCCCGAAATTGCGATCCTTTTACCCTCGTAGCCAAGCTCGAAAAATTTCGTGCAGAGCGCGCGGTAATCTCTTGCGAAATCGGTGTAGGTAACGGTTCTTTCGCGCAGAATAAAGGCGGGAAGGGTAGCAAAATCCTTTTCGCTTTTATAAACAAGCTCGCGGAAATCATAAACGGGACGGGTTTGGTGCCTCTTTGTCAAAAACTGCTCGTAAATAGTCATAATTATATCCTTTCGGTTTGTAAAACCATTATACATCATTTTCGAAACGATTTCAATAGCTTTGTGAAATAATTTCAAGAAATATTTAATGTAGTTTTGAAAACCAAATAGCTGTCGGTTGTTGAGAATCAATAAATTGTGTGATATAATACATAAAAAAAGGGGGCGAAAATATGTCGAACTATCTTGGCTTCGAACCGACCGACAGAGCGGGGTTTTATTTTATAAGCTATAACACCGAGGACGCCGAGCGTTTAAATCCGCTCGTTACCGCGCTTTCACGTGCCGACGTTCCGCTTTGGTACGATTACGGTATCGAATACGGCGACAGCTGGGCGCCCCAGATCAACGAAAAATTAAGCAAATCCCAAGCGGTGCTTTTGTTTTTTACCAAGGGGATTCTTCAAAAGGCAAATTCCTACGTTAAAAAGGAATATAAAATGGCGAAGGATTATCTTGATAAAAAGGTGTATATCGTCCTGATCGACGAAATAAAGCCTGCCGACGTGCCGATAAATATGCTCGACTGGTGGATCGATATCACAGCCGAGCAATGTATAAACGCATATAACCTCCCGTTTGATGAAAAGCTTATCGAGCAGATAAAAAAAGCGCTCGGCATCGAAACCGCGGAAAAGCGTATGAACCTGCTTATCGAAAACTATAAGCGTCTTTTCGATGCGGGGGAAAATGACGCGGCGGAGGAATATTTTTCGGAATACCTTTCGGGCAAAAGCCTGGAAACAAAGGCGAAAATGTTCGTTAATATCGTGAGCAAAAGCATGGAGGGTATCGAGCTTTCGGGCAAATACGGCGAGCTTTGTCATCAGACCGCCTACGATCCCCTCATCGCAGAAACCGTGACCGTCACCGCCGATCCCTACGCCATCTACCGGGACGGAACCGCGCGCCTGAGTGCTGCCGCCCTGCTGGGCCCCGGCTCCTATCAGGAAATCCTGACACAGTTCGGCGTATCAGATCCCGACGATCTGACCTTCATCGGCTATCCCACCGATCACGAAGGAGGGAACACCGTCAATTCATCGGAATGCGTGTACATGATCCCCGAACACTGCGTGAACCGGGAAGAAGCGTGGACGTTCGTCACCTCCGTAATCCGCAGTCAGACGGAAGCCGTCACCTCCGGCGGACGCAGTTCCAGAACGGGCATCGGTATTCTCAGAAACGAAACCATTGCCTATCTGAACACCCTCCGGGTATACGAAATCACCGACAAAGCCGGAAACGTCACGGGAGTACAGC
>JAGBWF010000036.1 GCA_017629895.1 Clostridia bacterium | reverse complement strand
GTGACGACGGGAGGGGGTAGTGGGCTTATAAGTCTTAATAGCCATTTCTCATTCTCCTCCTTACACCATGCCCTCGAAAACTTCGATGGTCTTGGAATCTGCAGTCAGCTGGACGTAAGCCTTCTTCCAGCTGCGGGTGGTACCGGGACGGCCGGCGCCCATGCGCTTGGCCTTGCCGGAAACGTTCAGAGTGTTGACCTTAGCGACCTTAACGTCGAAGATCTTCTCGATCGCGTCCTTGATCTCAACCTTGCCCGCGGTCTTGGCGACTTCGAAGACGTACTTCTTCTCAGCGACGGCGGCCATGGAGCGTTCGGTGATGATGGGACGGATAATGATATCGTAAGCGGTCATTATGCGAACACCTCCTCGATGATGGCCAGAGCAGCCTGATCGATGACCAGGTACTTGGCGTTGAGGATGTCATAGACACTCAGGATCTTGGCGGTGGTAGTCAGGACACCGGGGATGTTGCGGGCGCTCTTGACCACAGTCTCGTTGACCTCAGGGGTGATGACGACGGCCTTGCCATCAACGTTGATAGCCTTAAGGAAGTTAACCATGTTCTTGGTCTTGTAGGAATCGAGTGCGATATTGTCGATAACAATCAATTCATTCGAAACTACTTTAGAAGTGAGAGCCGAGAACAAAGCGATCTTCTTAAGCTTCTTGTTGATGCTTACACGATAGCTTCTGGGCTTAGGACCGAGAGCGATACCGCCGTGGGTCCACTGAGGGGAGCGGATAGAGCCTTGTCTTGCTCTGCCGGTACCCTTCTGACGCCAAGGCTTTCTACCACCGCCGCGAACTTCGCTTCTGGTGAGAGTAGACTGTGTACCCTGACGCTGATTGAGCAAATATGCTCTTACAACGGAATGGACTGCTGCATTATTGATTTCTGCAGCAAAAATCTTATCGGAAAGAGTGACTTCGCCACATACCTTTCCTTCCATGTTCAATACATTAATAGTAGGCATTTCTTTTCCTCCTTCCGCTTATTTCACAGTGCTGCGGAGGTAAACGATACCGCCCTTTGCGCCGGGAACCGCACCCTTAACAGCGATAAGGTTGTTATCGGGGTCGATCTTGACGATCTCAAGGTTGAGCATCGTTACCTGCTCGTTACCGTACTGACCGGCCATCTTCTTGTTCTTGAAGATTCTCGAGGGATCGCTGTTTGCGCCCATCGAACCTGCCTGACGGTGAACAGGACCTGTACCGTGGGTCATTCTGAGTCTGTGGCAGCCCCATCTCTTGATGACGCCGGAGAAGCCGTGACCCTTTGTCATACCGGTGATGTCGATCTTTTCGCCAACCTCGAAGGTATCAGCGGTAACCACGTCGCCGACGTTAAGGGATGCACAATCTTCAAGACGGAATTCCTTAAGGTACTTCTTGAAGGAAACCTCAGCCTTGGCGAAAACGCCTTTCTGGGGTTTGTTGAGCTTTCTCTCGGGAATATCCGAGAAGCCAAGCTGTACGGCTTCGTAGCCGTTCTTTTCGTTCGTTCTCTTCTGAACGACAACACAGGGACCTGCGTTGATGACAGTAACAGGGATAACCTTGCCCTTTTCATCAAAGAGCTGAGTCATACCGAGCTTTCTGCCGATGATGCCTTTTTTCATTTCTTATCCTCCTTAGGTTATTGGTTGATACGCCATACGCACATCAACGTGACCTTAATTTGAAACGGTTTAAGCGGTTTTGTCTTAGAGCTCTACGTTGAAATCAACGCCTGCGGGAAGATCGGTATTCATAAGCGCTTCTACACAAGCCTTAGAGGGCTTGATGATGTCGATAAGACGCTTGTGAGTACGGTACTCGAACTGTTCGCGGCTGTCCTTATACTTGTGAACAGCGCGGAGGATCGTGATGATCTCCTTGTCAGTGGGGAGCGGAATAGGACCCGAAACGGTAGCGCCGTTGCGCTTTGCAGTTTCGACGATCTTTTCTGCAGCACGATCGATAAGGGTGTGATCGTAGCTCTTGAGACGGATTCTGATCTTTTCTTTCTTTGCCATGGGTTGCCTCCAAATAAAAATAATGAAATGATTTGACGGCAGCGCTCTGAACACCTTGCCGGGCGTTTCGTTGAACACCCTTAAAAAATGCTCGAAGCCTGCGCCCGATTGTCGGACATACTCTGCCATAGTTACCTGCCGAACGGCAGCAATCTACAGCTTCATCGCACACCAAGCGAAACGATTTTATCATATATACGAATAAAATGCAATAGCATTTCGAACAAAATTACAAATATTTTATGTGCTTTTTGTTAACATTGTACACAATTGCTCCAAATTTCGTCCATTTGACATTAAATCACAACTCGAAACAAAAATCAATGAAAGTATTTAACAAAAAAGTATTTACAAAAATCAGTTTTTTGTTATAATGTTAAACGTATATATATTATAATATAAAAGGAAGAGTTTTTATGAAAATCGAAAGAAAAAACAGCGGCGTATGCTCGAGAAGCATATCCTTTGATATCGACGCAAACCATATCGTTACCAACGTTTCGTTTGTCGGCGGCTGTAACGGCAACCTTCAGGGTGTTTCCGCTCTTTGCGACGGTATGACCGCAGAGGAGATAATTTCTCGTTGCAAGGGTATTAAATGCGGCTTCAAATCCACCTCCTGCCCCGATCAGCTCGCGCAGGCAATGGAGGAAGCACTCGCAAAGCTTTAAAAAGACAACATATATATTTTTCGGAGGATTTCTAATATGATGAAGGAATTTGAAAGATGGTTAAATAACGAAAATCTCGACGAAGCCTCTAAAGCGAGACTGCGCGAGATCGCGAACGACGAAACCGCGATTGCGGAGCGTTTCGCAATTCCGATGAGCTTCGGTACCGCAGGACTTCGCAGTACGATGGACGTCGGTATTTCCAAAATGAACGTATATACCGTAGGCCAGACCACTCAAGGTCTTGCCGAGCTTATAATTTCAGCCGGTGGCTGTGAGCGCGGAGTCGCTATAAGCTACGACAGCCGCAACGATTCCGATACCTTCGCCCGCACTGCAGCAAGCGTGCTCACCGCAAACGGCATAAAGGTTTATCTTTTCGACGGAATACGTCCGACACCCGAGCTTTCCTTTGCGATTCTTTACTACAACTGCATCGCGGGAATCAACGTTACCGCTTCCCACAACCCGAAGGAATACAACGGCTACAAGGTTTATTGGGAAGACGGAGCACAGCTCCCGCCCGAGCACGCAAGCACCGTTTCGGACGCCGCGGCGAGAACCGACATATTCGACGGTGTCAAGAAGATGTGTCTCGAAGAAGCCGAAAAGCAGGGACTTCTCGTTATCATCGGCGAGGAATGCGACGAAGCGTTCCTCAAAGCAGTGCTCGATTGCCGTCTTGACGCAGAAAACACCAAAAAATACGGCAACGAGGTCGGACTTGCGTATACCGCACTTCACGGCACGGGATATAAGCTTGTACCCGAAGCATTAAAGCGTTGCGGCATTGACAAGCTCATCCTTATCGAAAGCCAGATGAACCCCGACGGTAACTTCCCCACCGTTGCTTCTCCCAACCCCGAAAACCGCGAATGCTTCGAGGAGGCTGTCAAAAAGCTTTCCGAATTGGGTGCAGATTGCGGCGCTATTATCGCGACAGACCCCGATGCAGACAGAATCGGTCTTGCCATCAAAAACGACAAGGGCGAATTCATCGCACTCTCCGGCAACCAGATAGGCGCGCTTCTTATAGACCATATTATTAAAATAAGGAAGAAAAACGGCAATCTTCCCGAAAACGCCTGCGCGATCAAATCGGTTGTTTCCTCGAATCTTTTCGATGCCATCTGCGAAAAGCACGGCGTAAGACACATAAGTGTTCTCACGGGCTTCAAATACATCGGCGAAAAGATAAAGGAATGGGCAGCCGACGGAAGCAACACCTTCATTTTCGGCTACGAGGAAAGTCAGGGCTACCTTTCCGCAGGCTATGCGCGCGATAAGGACGCAATAGGCGCAAGCGTGCTCGCCGCAGAAATGGTTTGCCGCCATTATGCCGAGGGCAGAAGCGTTTTCGAGGCACTTCAGGGCATTTACGCCGAATACGGCATATTCAAGGAAAGCGTGCTCAACGTTAAAATAACCGGCATCGACCCGATGGGTCTTATGGGCGAGATAATGGCGGATATCCGCGGAAAGAATCTCTCCCTTATCGGCGGAATGAAGGTAACCGCGGTACGCGATTACTCGATAGGCGAAATAAAGCACGCATGCGGAAGCACCACCCCGACAGGCTTACCCAAGAGCGATATGCTCTATTACGAGCTTGAAGGCGGAAGCGCGGTTATCGTCCGTCCCTCCGGCACCGAGCCCAAGATAAAGGCATATATACTCGTTCGTGGCGAAAGCGATGCGGATGCGGAAGCAAAAATCGCGCTTTGCGCCGAGGATTGCAAGGCTCTGCTCAATAAATAAAATACTCTTTCAAGAGGTCTTATATGGACGAAAGATTAAACCGACTGTTTAAAGAAATATATACTCCTATCGCAGCATTCGAGGTTACCGCGTATATAACCGAGGAGCCTCTTCCCTATTCCCAGCGCAAAAACGGAGAAAAGCGCACTCTTTCCGAGGGCGAACGTTGGGGCAAGCTCTGGGATTGTGCCTGGATGAATATGAAAGCAACCGTTCCCGTGGAAACAGATCACGATAAGCTTGCTTTCGTTCTCGATATCGGCGGTGAAGGCTGTGTTTTCGATGCCGACGGCGTTCCGTTCAAGGGCATAACCAACAAGGATAGCTGGTATTCATTCCATCTTGGCTTACCCGGAAAGGTTATCGTTTTCCCCGATAAAAGAATGATAAACGGCGGAGATATCGATATTTGGGTAGATTGCGGCGCAAACGACCTTTTCGGCGAGGACGAAAACTGTCCCCTCGACAAGATCGGCGTGCTCCATAACGCGCGCGTCGCGACGGTTGATTTCGAGAAACGCTCGTTGTATTACGATCTCGAGGTTATATGGCATCTCGCCGAGGCAACCAAGGACGAAGCTCTTAAAGCAAGTGCCGTTAAATGCTTCGAGGACTCGATTTCGGTATACGAAAGCGATATTGCAAAAGCAAGCGATATTGCAAAGGCGTTCCTTTCGCAAACAAGCGAAAGCGATTTTGAAATCACCGCGCTCGGACACGCACACATCGACCTTGCTTGGCTCTGGCCGATACGCGAAACCAAGCGCAAGGCAGAAAGAACCTTCGCGACCGTTCTTCGCAACAGTGAAAGATACAAGAACTATCTTTTCGGCGTAAGCCAGCCGCAGATGCTCGAATGGATCAAAGATACCCACCCCGAGCTTTACAAGCAGATGAAAAAGCTTTACGAGGACGGCAGACTTGAGCTGCAGGGCGGCTTCTGGGTAGAAAGCGACACCAACGTACCGAGCGGCGAAAGCCTTGTGCGACAGATGCTTTACGGAAAAAAGTTCTTTAAGGAAGAATTCGGATACGAACAGGAAATCCTTTGGATACCCGACGTTTTCGGTTATACCGCACAGCTCCCGCAGATAATGGCGAAAAGCGGTGTTAAGTACTTCCTCACAATAAAAATGAGCTGGAACGCGGTGAATCTCTTCCCGCACAGCACATTTAACTGGATCGGTCTTGACGGCTCGAAAATCCTCACCCACATGCCTCCCGAAGGCAACTACAACAGCGCGGCGCGCGCCGAATCCTTTATCATTACCGAAGAAAAATTCCGCGAACGCGAAATAGACAACCGTTCTATGCTTCTCTACGGCATTGGCGACGGCGGCGGCGGTCCCGGTATGGAGCACTTGGAACGATTGGAGCGCGAATACGACCTTATCGGCTTGCCGAAGGTCAAGCAGGGCTTTGCGATAGATTTCTTCCGCGAGCTCGAAGCGGATC
>JAGBWF010000002.1 GCA_017629895.1 Clostridia bacterium | reverse complement strand
GCCTCGGGTTTGATACTGTGACTCGTTGCCATCGTTTTAATGGGCATACTGCGCGACGGCCTTGCAACCTGGATGCCTTCGCTCGTTGCAGACGAATTCGAGCTATCGAACTCGGTTTCGATATTCACGGCGGTGCTTCTTCCCACGTTTGCGATAATCGGCATAAAATGCGCTTCGGCGTTGCAGTCCAAGGTCAAAAACGAGCTTCTTACAGCGGCTTTGATATTTGCCGTCTCGCTCGTCTGTGCGGCTGTACTCCTCGCCGTCTTCTATAAATCGGTAGTTGTCTCTGTCGTTCTGATGGCGTTTATTACCGCCGCGATGCACGGTGTCAACCTTATACTTATCTCGCGAGTGCCGATACACTATGCGAAATACGGCAAGATCTCCACCGTTTCGGGCGTGCTGAATGCGTTTACCTATATCGGTGCCGCGCTTTCGAGCTATGGATTTGCGCGCTTCTCGACCGAATACGGCTGGTATTTCATTATCGGAAGCTGGGCGGTGCTTACCCTGCTCGGTACGGTCGTTTGCCTTTTGATAAGCAGACGCTGGAAACGCTTTTCCGAGCAAGATATATAATCACAATCATAAGGCCTGCAGATTTAACGTCTGCGGGTTTTTTCTATCGGGTTAGGTGTTTTTTCCACCTAAGAGGTTATTGAATTTTTATTCGGGCGATGATAAAATAGGTACAAAGCAACAAAGGAGGTCGTTTTATGAATAACATGGGCGAAATAATCGCTAAGCTGAGAAAAAATTCGGGGTTAACGCAAGAAGCATTGGCAAACATACTCGGCGTTTCCTCGCAGGCGATTTCCAAATGGGAGACCGGAACAACCATGCCCGATATAATGCTTCTGCCTATAATTGCCGATGTATTCGATACCGACATCGATACCTTGTTCGGCAGGCAGAAAAAGAGCAGCCGCAAAAATGTCTGCAGGGAAAATATACACGAGGAGCTTTACGATACTTTTTTCGAAGGTATGCAGGAGCTTTGGGCAAAATTCGAAGCGAGCGCCGACGTGCATACCGATGCACAAAAAGCGCAGAGCCTGAAGCACTCTATTCTTTCCCAACCGCACACGCACACTCTGGTTTTGAGCAATTCCGAGGGAAACGGCGTTTATGCAAACTGCGATATCGCGCTCAGCTTTGTCAAAAACAAGGACGAGATTGAAAAGCTTTACGAAGAGGATACGGCGTGGACGGTAATCAAACGCTTTGCTGACGGAGAGACAAGAAACGTTTATAAATTTATATTGCAAAACCGTGAGAAAAACTTCACTTCTGCATTTATTTCCGCCAAATGCAACATAGACATCAAGGCGGTCGAGCGAGCACTCGACAATCTTTTGCGAATGAGCCTTGTAAGACGTATGGACGTAGTTACCGATGACTCCACCGTCTACATTTACAGCTCGTTTGCGTGCTACAAGCTCGTATTGGTCAATTCGATGCTTGCACTCGCATCGCGCTTGGGTGATTATCACGAGTCGTACAGGGGGTTCTTAGCATGACAGGCTGTATTACCGGTTGGCCGAGACTTTTGATAAAACGCTTCGTGTTTTCACGCAGAGTTATTCTGATTTGCAGAAAAAACGGTTATAAGCTCGAAAAGAACGGTGCATTCTGGTGGATCGGCAAGACCAAAAGCGCAAATCACAGCTTTTCTATCGATTGCGGGGGTAAAAAATACTGCGTTAAGCTTATCGGTATTAGAAGCAGAAATATCCTTTTCGGCTTTATCGACAGAGAGCGCTATGAAATCAAGGACTATACCTTTGCAATTCCTTCGACGACGTTTGGCATTGAATATAGTCAGAAGAAAAAAGAAGCATACAGCTTCGACGATGACGCTGTTCCCTGCATCGTTATGGTCGGAAACAGCGTTAAGGTTACTGTCAGGGAAAACACAAATACCATGGCGCGCACCGAAATCTCAAGCAACGACCCGACACCCGAGGGATTATTCTTTTTCGCAAGCGACTTTTTGAATTTTATTAAAAAATCCGATGAATAAATCATCGGATTTTTTCATATTATAGCTTATACAAGAGGTTTTCTTATGAAAAAGACTTTATCTGTTTGGAATATTTGCGGTTTTTTGTTCGTTTCGGCTCTGGGCGTTTTTCTTCATTTTCTTTACGATCTTACAGGTGAAAACAGGCTCGCGGCTCTGTTTTCAGGCGTGAACGAGTCGGTTTGGGAGCATATCAAGCTGCTTTATTTTCCGCTTTTGCTATTTGCGATTATACAATCGTTCTTTTTTAAGAATCGATTTGATTTTTGGTGCATAAAGCTCATCGGTTCAGTTATCGGCATTGTTTCGATTCCTGCTATCTTCTATACGGCAAACGGCGCCTTCGGCAAAACGCCCGATTGGTTCAATATAACGATATTTTTTATCGCCGCTGCCATTGTGTTTTTTATCGAGTGGCAGCTTTTTATGGGCGGACTTCCCTGCCGTTTTCTCGTTTTTCGATTTTTATACTTCTTTTGATAGCGGTTGCTTTTTTCGTTTTCACCTTTTACCCGCCCGAGCTTCCGCTCTTTCTCGATCCGATAACGAACAGCTACGGAATATAAAAACAGGGTTGCTCTTTGGCAACCCTGCTGATTTTTGCTTAATTACCGCCGATGATATCGCCGATATTTATATCGCCGCTTACGTCGACACGGCTCTGTTCGTCCTCGTCTACCTATATTTATATATAGATAATTTATATGCAAAACTTAAGCAAAAAATCATTGAAGATTAAGCGAAAACGTGATATATTATTATAAAAAGAACAAAAAACGACGGAGTTTTTTCAATGAAAAGGCTTTTGATAACGGGCTTCGAGCCCTTCGACAACGAAAAAATCAATCCCTCGCTTATTGCAGTGGAGAGCTTGGGCGACCAGATCGGCGATTATTCGGTTTCAAAGCTCCGCCTCCCCGTTGTTTTCGGGCTTGCGGCAGAAAAGGTTCTCGCCGCGGCAGAGGATTTAAAGCCCGACGCTATACTTTGCATCGGTCAGGCGGGAGGTCGGGACGCTATCACTCCCGAAGCCGTTGCCATTAATCTTCGGCACGGGCGCATACCCGACAACAGCGGTTACAAGCCGAACGACGAGCCGATTATAGAGGGCGGGTGCGCGGCGTACTTCTCTACCCTGCCGGTCCGCAAAATTGCCGAGGCAATCGAGCGCGAAGGGATCGCCGCGCGGGTTTCCTACTCGGCAGGAGTATACGTTTGCAACGACTTGCTTTATTTACTGCTTCGCAATTTCGAAAACACGAAAACGCGAGTCGGATTTATCCACGTTCCCTATTGCACCGCACAGCAAAAGGAGCCTTCGATGGATATAGAAACGATTATAAAAGCGCTCGAAATTGCAATTGAAAGCATTTAATCATTTATGAATCAATACCTTAAAAACCTTAACAAAATAGAATTCGTTATCACCTACGCCTGCACGGGACGGTGCAAGCACTGCTCCGAGGGCGACCATACCCCTTGCGGTGAGCGAATCGATCCTTTTATTGCCGCGAATGCGTTGAGGAAGATTGCGGCGGAGTACGATATTAAAACCGTGATGACCTTCGGCGGAGAGCCGCTTTTGTATCCAGATGCCGTCTATGAAATTATGAACGCCGCAAAGGAACTGAATATTACCAAACGGCAGGTCATAACCAACGGTTACTTTTCGAAGAATACCGAGAAGATTTGCGAGGTTTCAGAGCGACTTTCCGAATGCGGTGTGAACGATTTGCTTCTTTCTGTGGATGCATTTCATCAGGAAGCCATTCCGCTTGAAACGGTAACGCTTTTCGCATGCGAGGCTAAGAAAAACGGCATTCCGATACGCCTTCAGCCCGCGTGGCTGGTAAGCAAGACCGACGATAACCCATACAACCGCAAAACGAGAGAAATACTTAACAGCTTTGCCGACTTGCAGATCCCCGAGAATGACGGGAACGTTATTTTCCCCGAGGGAAATGCGACGAAATACCTCGCCGAGTATTTTGCGGACGAGATACCTGAGAATCCGTATATCGAAGACCCGCGCGACGTGCGTTGTATTTCGTTCTCGCCAAACGGCGACGTTCTCGGCGGCAACGTGTATGAGTGCGATATTATGGAGATTTTACGTAAATACAGAGGCGACCAATGACGGATAACGAAAAGGCTTGGGACAAGCTGTTAAACATAAAAACAAGCGGTCGGGACGACACCAACGCCGACCTTTACCGTTATCCCTACGAGCCAACGCCCTACTGTGTTTTGGAACGCTTGGCGAACAGCGGACTTATTCGCAAGGGCGACGTGGTTCTGGACTACGGTTGCGGAAAAGGGCGTGTTTCCTTCTTCCTGCCCTACCAAACGAAAGCAAAGGCTGTTGGAATTGAATATGACGAGCGGATTTACGCCCGTGCTGTCGAAAATCAGAAAACGGCGAGAGCAAAGGCAGAGTTTATCGCCACGCGGGCGGAGGAATTCGAGGTTCCGCAAGACGTTAACCGTTGCTATTTCTTCAACCCCTTTTCCGTGGAGATTCTTCGCTCGGTTATGGCGCGAATTATCGAATCATATTATACCGCCCCAAGAGAAATGTTTTTGTTTTTCTATTATCCGTCAAGCGAGTATATGTGTTATCTCGCCACGGTTGATGAGCTGGAATTTTACGACGAAATAGACTGCGGCGACCTTTTCGACGGCAACGACAGCAGAGAACGGATAATGATTTTCAGATTACCTTTAATGGATATGTGAGTTACAAGGAGAAAACAATGGATTTCAATCCCATTGACAAAATAAACGAGCTTATAAGGATTTTTGAAGAACACAACCCGATAATCCGTTCGAAGTCCAACGAGGGCTACGAGTGGCTGGAAGAATCTTCACTTTGCATAGAAATCCCCAATCCGAACTCTGATGACAGTATTACTATCGAATGCGAAGACGGCGGAGAATTTACAGTATGCTTTTCTTATTGTCATCAGCATTTTTTTGCTAACGATTTCGGATTCGATTATATGTGCAAGGAAATATCGGATATTTTATATTGTAAATGTTGTTCCGCCGCTTTATTCTGCGGTAGCGAAAACGAATGGTTCGGAAGCACATTAGCCGAAAAAGATCAGATTGTCTCCCCTATCGAAGACGTATTTGACTTTGTGTTCGAAAACGCAAATCTCGCAGAAAAGCTTTATAAAAACGGCGGTGAAGCAAGATTTGATTTTTGGGACAGCAAATTAAACAAGAAAATAAAAATTGGGAATATATAGGCGTTGCAGCCTTAAGCAGAGAACCTAAATGATTAAACAACTAATGCACGATCCGATATTCCTTGCGGGAAGGTCGGAAATCGCAACAAAAGAGGATTTACAAACCGCGCAAGACTTGCTCGACACGCTGATAGCGCACAAGGACGGCTGTGTCGGTATGGCGGCGAATATGATCGGTGTAAGAAAGCGTATTATAGCCTTTCTTGACGAGAGCGGGCGCGCTCCGACTTATACCGTGATGCTAAACCCCGAAATTATCAAAAAAGAAGGCGCGTACGGCACCGACGAAGGTTGCCTTTCCCTGCTCGGCGGGCCGAGAAAATGCAAACGCTATAAAACGATCAAGGTTAAATATCAAACCACCGAACTGCAAACCCGCATCAAGACCTACAACGGCCAGACGGCGCAGATTATTCAGCACGAGGTCGATCATTGCGATGGTGTGTTGATTTGATTGCGTTTGCAAATTAGGATTTACAGGTGTTAAGAACCATGAGCAAACTAACCGAGCGAGCAAAAAAGCTGAAGACCGACATTCCCGCCGTTTTCCTCGCACTAAAAGAAAAAAGAACACCGTGGTACGCGAAAATCATCGCGGCGGTGGTCGTTATTTATGCACTTTCGCCGATCGATCTGATCCCCGACTTTATTCCCGTACTCGGCTATCTGGACGACCTGCTCATTCTGCCCGCGCTGATTGCTTGGTGCGTTAAATGCATACCGAGCGACGTGTTCGCAGATTGTCAAAGCCGTGCGGAAGGAACGTGGGGCGGCGGAAAGCCTGAAAAATGGTATTATGCCATTCCGTTCGTTTTGATTTGGGTGGCGGTCATCGCCTTGATTGTCATAGCATTTATTTGATAAATTATTACATAAGGAGAACGAAAATGAAGCGCGTTTACGATTTTTTGAAGAAAGCAGAAACCTATTATCTTGCAACAGTTGAGGGCGATCAGCCCCGTGTGCGCCCCTTTGGCACGATTAACGAGTTCGAAGGCAAGCTCTACATACAAACAGGCAAGGTCAAGCCTACCTCAAAACAGCTTCTTGCCAATCCCAAGGCAGAAATTTGTGCATTTACGCAAGGTGCGTGGGTTCGTATCGCCTGCGAGCTTATCGAGGACGACCGCTTTGAAGCAAAGAAATCCATGCTCGATGCATACCCCAACCTCCGCGGAATGTACGACGAAAACGACGGCAATACGCAGGTTTTCTATATAAAGAACGCCGTTGCGAGCTTCTGCGCGTTCGGTAAGGCACCCGAGGTTGTGGAGTTTTAAATTTGTTTGCTATTCATGATTTACAGGTGCAAAAATCATAATCAAGCTTACCGAGCGAGTGAAAATATCGATTAACGCTCGTTTCGCTTAAAAGGAGAATATTTATGAAAACGATAAAGCTCGGAAAGCCTGTTATCGTTGCGCAGAGCACCGAGGAGCCGATACTTTTCGGCGGGTATCAGGACCCGACGATACGCCTTACGGAAAACGGCGATCTGTACGTTCGTTTCAACGCGCGCAGAGACAGCTGGCTTACCTTCGGCGAGGAGGAAAGCAATCCCGTTTACAAATCGACGGACGGCGGCGAAAGCTGGATTCCGATCAAAAACGCGCAGGACGAATGGATACGCGCAGGGACTCGCCTGCCCAACGGTGATATTTTTTATTTCCGTGAGCACGCGGTTTTGCGCAAGGAAACACTCCCCGAGCTCCCTGACCTGCCCGAAGGCCGCAGGCTTCGCACGGCGGGAATGTCGGTTTATACCGTCGATGAGCTGACGCCGATTCTTCACGAAAGAGTGGCAAAGGAATTCAAGGCGTACCGTATCAAAGCGGGCACCGACACGGTTATCGAGGAGACCTGCAGCGTTATTTGGGACAATATGCCTGTCGTTTTGCATCCCGACGGATTTTTGATACGCGTTTTCCCGCACATGAGCCTTTCGATGAAGGTTGACGGCGAAGGCAATCTCTGGATGCCTGTGGACGCGCCCGCGATCGACAGCAACGGAAATTTAAGATCCTTAAGGCGTTGTACCGCACTCCTGCGCTCACGCGATATGGGATACACCTGGGAATACGTAAGCCATATTCTTTACAACGAGGAGTTCAACCCTCCGACAGCTATCGACGTCGAAGGCTTTATGGAGTGCTCGCTCGAGTTTTTAAAAGACGGTACTTGCGTTGCGTTTCTGCGTTCGGGCTCGCTTTCTCCCTTTCAGGTCGGCGACGACAACCACCCTGCACCGATCATGATGAAAACGCGCTCTCACGACGGCTGCAAAAGCTGGGAAAAGCCCGAATATTTCTACGATTACGGCGTGCTTCCCGTTTCGCGCATGCTTGAGGACGGCACGGTTC
>JAGBWF010000035.1 GCA_017629895.1 Clostridia bacterium | reverse complement strand
GTTCTCTGTCGCAACCGGTTTTTTGACATATCATTCTTATTGCGCGGTCAACAAGCTTTATATTCGAGGGAACCATATAAGCCATATAATTGCCCCTAACTCTGCCGAAACGCACCATTGCACCCGTAGAGAGCATATTGAGAATCATTTTTTGTGCGGTGCCTGCTTTCATTCGCGTGCTTCCGTTAATAACCTCGGGTCCGACCTCTGCCACTATGGGAATATCTACCATAGGCACGAGATCACTGTTGGGATTGCAGGAAACGCATATCGTATAGGCTCCGCATTCTCTCGCGTAACGGATTGCGCCTTTAACACAATTTGCACTGCCGCTTGCACTGATCGCTATGAGGACGTCGCGGGCATCAAACCGTCTTTTTCGCATTTCGGTAACGATGCTTTCAAAATCGTCCTCGGCAAACTCGCGCGAGGCATAAAGTGCTTCAACGCCGCCCGCCATAAGACCGACAACGGTTTCGGGACTTACACCGAAGGTGGGAACACATTCGCTTGCATCGAGAACGCCGAGTCTTCCGGAGGTGCCTGCACCGCAATAATAGATATGACCGCCCGCCTTCAGTGCGTTTGCGAGTGTTTCGATACCTTCTGCGATTTGAGGGAGCGCCTTTTCTACCGCAAAGGCGACCTTTTTATCCTCTTCATTGATTGCCTGCGCTATTTCGAGGGCACTCATTTTGTCTATATTTGCCGTTTTTTCGTTAAAGCCTTCTGTGGTTAATTTGGAATATTCAGTCATTGTTTCTGCTCCTTGACTTTTGTTGATTGATTTTATCACATCTGAATTTTATTGTCAATACAAGGCAAAAAATGAATATGCGTTATTGACAAGTCTACAGTATTATGTTATATTGTTTTTAGCATAATAATAACAGAAAGCGATCGGATTACTATGAAGAAAGAGCTTATAAGTGTCATTGTTCCTTGCTATAATGAGGCGGAGGCTTTGCGTTTTTTCTTCGAAGAGCTCGATCGCGTTGTTTTTTCTATGCCCGAGTATGAGTTTGAAGCGATTTATATCGACGACGGCTCTAAGGATGCAACGCTTGAGCTTCTTCGCGAGCAGGCGGCCAAGGACAAGAAAACCCGTTACATTTCTTTTTCGCGCAATTTCGGAAAAGAAGCGGGGATGCTTGCGGGTTTGCGCTCGGCAAAGGGCGATTATGCCGTTATAATGGACGCCGATTTGCAGGATCCGCCCTCGTTGTTGCCGCAGATGATGTCGCTTTTAAAGGAAAAGAAGGTCGATTCGGTTGCAACCCGCCGCGGTAACCGCAAGGGTGAACCGCCTATACGAAGCTTCTTTGCAAGGTGTTTTTACGGTATCGTGAATAAGATTTCCAAAGTAAAGCTTGTGCCCGGTGCAAGAGATTACCGCTTGATGTCGCGCAGAATGGTCGATGCGGTTCTTTCGCTTTGTGAATATAACAGATTCTCAAAGGGTATTTTCGAATGGGTCGGCTTTAAAACCGAATGGATAACCTATGAAAATATCGAGCGCGTCGCGGGGAAGACAAAATGGTCCTTCTGGGGCTTGTTTAAATATTCTATCGAATGTATCGTTGCTTTTTCGACCGCACCGCTTGCTATAAGCTCTTTTTGCGGTGTGCTGATGTTCGTTCTGTCGATTATTGGCGCGTTACTGATTATTATCAGAAAAATCATCGATTCCTCTTCGGCTGTCGGCGGTTGGGCGTCAACTATCTGCGTCCTTCTGTTCGTTGGCGGCATTCAACTGTTTTGTATCGGCGTTCTGGGACAGTATCTTTCCAAAACGTATATGGAAACAAAGCGCAGACCCGATTATATCGTAGCGGAAACCGAGAAGGACACAGAGGAATAATATGTTTGGATTCAAAAAGAAGGATAAGCCGCCGAAGGATACGAACAGTCCGGAATTTCGCTTGTATATGTGTAAAAAGCTCGACGGACTTTCGCTCAAATACGTTCTGGAACGGGATCCCGAAAAGGGAGACAGAGTTATCGGCAAGGGCGGTGTTCTGAGTCTTTACGAGGGTGATTTTTCGGTGATTAGCGGAGGGAAAACGCTGTTTTCCTGCAAAGCCGACGAGCTTCTCGCTTGGGAATTTATGTCGCTCGACGGCGCAACGCTTACGGGGTTTGATAAAATACAGGGGAAAGAACGCACAGTAATGGCGTACTATACATATTACAGAGATTAATTAAGGAGGGGGCGCCCCTTACGGCGCGTAAAGAAAAATGGCAGAAAAATTGAGAATCGGTATTATCGGTTGCGGCGGTATCGCAAACGGCAAGCACCTTCCCGCACTTAAAGCACAGCCCGATGCGGAAATGGTCTGGTTCTGCGATATTATTCCCGAAAGAGCCGAGGCGGCTGCAAAGACCTATGGCACTCCTGATGCAAAGGTTTGTACCGATTACCGCGAAATTCTTGAAGATAAAACAGTTGATATCGTACACGTTCTCACCCCGAACCGCTCGCACAGCACAATTACTGTCGATGCGCTCGAAGCAGGTAAGCACGTAATGTGCGAAAAGCCTATGGCTATTAATTCCGCCGAGGCAAAGAAGATGGTCGATGCGGCTAAGCGCACCGGCAAAAAACTCACTATCGGTTATCAGAACCGCCACCGTCCCGATTCTCTCTATCTTAAAACCGAGGCAGAGCAGGGAACCTTCGGCGATATATATTATGCAAAGGCTACCGCTATCAGAAGAAGAGCAGTTCCTACCTGGGGCGTATTTATGAATGAATACGAGCAGGGCGGCGGTCCGCTTATCGATATCGGTACCCACGCACTTGACCTTACTATGTGGTGCATGAATAACTATAAGCCCAAATACTGCGTCGGCTCTGTTTATCATAAGCTCGGCGACAAGTTCCCGACCGGTAACGCATGGGGCGATTGGAAGCCCGGTGAGCTCACCGTAGAGGATTCCGCATTCGGCTTTATCGTTATGGAAAACGGTGCCACAATTATACTCGAATCGAGCTGGGCGCTCAATATGCTCGACCCCCGTGAAGCTATCACAACGCTCTGCGGTACCGATGGCGGCGCTGATATGCTCGACGGACTCCGTATCAACGGTATCCGCAACGGCAGACAGTACGTTTTGAAGCCCGACCTTAGCGCAGGCGGCGTTGCATTCTATGACGGAGCAGGCGGCGAGGATCCCTCGAAGCGCGAAGCAAGACTTTGGCTCGATGCGGTTCGCAACGATACCGAACCCTTCGTAACTCCCGAGCAGGCGTATGCTGTCAGCAGCATTCTCGAAGGAATTTATACCTCCGCGAAGACCGGCGAGCCCTACTATTTCAACAAATAAGAGGTAATTTCGATGAAATTAGGCGTAATAACCGTACTTTTCGGCGACAGACCGCTTGATGAAGCACTCGCTTATCTTAAATCCCTCGGCATCGAGGAATTGGAGGTCGGCGCGGGTGGTTATCCCGGAAAGGCTCACTGCGACCCCGAGGTCTTGCTTGCTGATGAAGCAAAGCTTGCGGAATTCAAAGCGACTTTTGAAAAATACGGCTTGAAGATCAACGCATTCGGCTGTCATGGTAACCCCGTGCATCCCGATAAGGCTATAGCGGAAAAATATAGAAGCGATTGGCGCAATGCCGTTCTTCTCGCAGAAAAGCTCGGTATAAAGAAGATTATCGGTTTTTCGGGCTGTCCCGGCGATTGTGAAAATTCAAAGTATCCCAACTGGGTAACTTGTCCTTGGCCCGAAGATTATCTTGCCGTGCTTGAATATCAGTGGAACGACGTTCTTATTCCTTATTGGAAGGAAGAAGCGAAGTTCTGTGCAGAGCACGGTATCGAAAAAATATGCTTCGAAATGCACCCCGGATTCTGCGTTTATAACCCCGAAACGCTTCTTAAGCTCCGTTCCGCTGTCGGCGATATAATCGGCGCAAACTTCGATCCCTCGCACCTTATCTGGCAGGGTATCGATCCCGTTGCGGCGATCCGCAAGCTCGGCAATGCGATTTATCACTTTCACGCAAAAGATACGAAGATCGATAACATCAATACCGCTGTTAACGGCGTGCTCGATACCAAGCACTACGGCGACGAAATCAACCGTTCGTGGATCTTCCGCGCGGTCGGTTACGGCAACGATATGCAGTATTGGCGTGATATGATCAGCAATCTCCGCCTTGTCGGTTACGACGATATTCTTTCTATCGAGCACGAAGATTCGCTTATGACGAGCGAAGAAGGTCTCGAAAAGGCTGTTGCTTTCCTCAAACAGTGCATTATGAAGGAGCCTGCTCCAAAAGGAATGTTCTGGGCATAATGAATATTCTTCTTGCCCCCGATTCATATAAAGGCTGTCTTACCTCGCGTGAGGTTTGCGCTGCTATGGAAGCGGGAATAAAGAAAGCAAATAACGAAATCAACGTAATGCAATTCCCCTCGTCCGACGGCGGTGAGGGGTTTTGCGATTGTATGAGGAAAATTTTCGGCGGAGAGATAATTAAAAGGGAAGTGGCGTATCCGCTCGGTAATAGGGGAACGGCGGAATTCGTTTATAACCGAGAATCAAAAACGGCATATATCGAGCTCGCCTCTGCTTCGGGCTTGACGTTGGTGCCAAAAGATAAAAGAAACATACTCGAAGCTTCGACGGTAGGAACGGGCGAGCTGATTCTTGAAGCGATAAAGCTCGGCGCGTCTGAAATAACGGTCGGGCTCGGCGGCTCTGCAACTAACGATTGCGGCATGGGTTTGCTTTATGCACTCGGAATGCGTTTTCTCGATTCGGCAGGGTTTGAATTAAAGCCGTGTGCGAGGTCGCTTTCGCGTGTTTCATACGTCGTTAGAGACAAGATGCCCGATCTTTCGGGAATAAAATTTGTCGCGGCCTGCGACGTTAAGAATACGCTGTGCGGTGAAAACGGCGCGGCGCAGGTGTTTTCGCGCCAAAAGGGCGCGACGGAATCACAAGTCGCGTTTCTTGACGAGGTGTGTATGCATTTCGCAAAAGCTGTCGGTATCGATCCCGAGCTTCAGGGTGCAGGTGCGGCAGGCGGTGTCGGTGCGGCAATGCTTTCGGTTTTAAAAGCCGATTATATAAGCGGCGCCTCGCTTCTTGTCGACTCAGCTCCGTTTAAAAACGCGCTTGAGCGAGCAGACTTGTTGATAACGGGTGAGGGGAACACCGATTCCCAAACTGCATGCGGAAAGCTTGTAAGTGTTGTTCTCGAAGCTGCAAAAGCCCGCGGCATTCCCGCAGTGGTTTTGTCGGGCGGTCTTTCCGAAGGGTACGAGATATTGAAGCAATGCGGAGCACACGAGATTCGTTCGCTGACAGAAAGCGGACGCGGTGTTGAATACTGTATTAATAACGCTTTCGAGCTCATAACCGAATATGCGGCAAATATAGTCGAAAAACTATTGACAAAGTAAAAATCAAAGGCTATAATATAATCACAAAGTATATAGTATATGGTCTTCTGCAAAAAGCAGATAAGATTTATATTGAACCGGTGTGATCCACTCTGCTTTTGCAGGGTGGATTTTTGCTTTTTCGTATTTTTTCTCTATTT
>JAGBWF010000034.1 GCA_017629895.1 Clostridia bacterium | reverse complement strand
GCTTGAGCGTGCCGATGCCGTGCCGCAGGAGGAGCTGCTTCGCATCGCTGCCAAGGTGCGCCCTGACGATGTCTGCAATATGCAGTATACCTCGGGCACGACGGGCTTCCCGAAGGGTGTTATGCTCACCCACCGCAATATTATTAACAACGGTAAGACTATCGGCGACAGAATGGATCTTTCGACCGCCGACCGTATGATGATTCAGGTTCCGATGTTCCACTGCTTCGGTATGGTGCTTTCGATGACCTCGATGATGACACACGGCGGTACGCTCTGCCCCATTCCCTATTTTTCGCCCAAGTCCTCGCTCGCATGCGTGAACGACGAGCATATTACCTGCTTCAACGGCGTTCCGACAATGTTTATCGCGATGTTCAACCACAAGGATTTCGCCAAGACCGATTTTTCGTATATGCGTACCGGTATAATGGCGGGAGCAAACTGTCCCGCAGACCTTATGCGCCGCGCCGCAGACGAAATGAATATGCGCGAAATAATTTCGGTTTACGGTCAGACCGAGGCATCCCCCGGCTGTACTATGGGCGAGGTAAACGAGGATATCGACCACCGTGTCGAAACCGTCGGTTCTGCCTTCCCCGGCGTTGAATGTAAGATTATAGACCCCGAAACAGGCTTGGAACTGCCCGACGGCGAAAGCGGCGAATTCGTTGCGCGCGGATTTAATATTATGAAGGGCTATTATAAAATGCCCGAAGCAACCGCACAGGCGATCGACGCTGAAGGATGGCTCCACAGCGGAGATATATGCTGCCGCACTCCCGACGGATATTATAAGGTAACCGGAAGATTGAAGGATATGATCATCCGCGGCGGTGAGAACCTTTACCCCCGTGAGATCGAGGAGTTTTATCTTACCAACCCGAAGGTTCGCGACGTTCAGGTAGTCGGTGTTCCCGATGAAAAATACGGCGAGGAATGCTGTGCCTGGATAATTCTGCACAAGGGCGAAGCCGCAGACGAAAACGAAATGAAGGAATTCGGCAACGCATATATAGCGCGCCACAAGGTTCCGCGATATTTCATATTTGTCGAGGAGTTCCCGATGAATGCGGCGGGCAAGATCCTGAAATACAAAATGCGCGATCAATCTATCGAGCTTCTCGGGCTTAAAAAATAGCCCAAAACAGCAAAAAATCGCAAAAAAGCATTGACAAAACGCAATTTTGCGAGTATAATGCGTTACAATGAAATTTGAATATCACAAAAAACTATGACGAAGACGGTCGGATTGCAAAGTCCTCAGAGAGTTGGCGGTTGCTGCGAGCCAACGGCGAAGCTTTCCAATGACCCATCACTTCCGAGTTGGAGGACCGAAAGGCAAACAAGTAGGCTCCTTCCGTAATGCTGCGTTAAAGCAAAGGGTTTATCAGAACCCGTTAAGTGACGGATTTTTTCCGTAATTTGAGTGGTACCGCGAGTCTTTTGACCCGTCTCAAAGCAATTTGAGACGGGTATTTTTGTTTTATTCAAATCCGTAGTAATCGGAAACGAAAAGGAGCAAAAAAATGGAAATGAATCTTTTGGAGATCGGGCGCAGAATCAAGGACCTGCGCGAAGCTACCGGCTATACTCAAGCCGAGCTTGCCAAGCTTACCGGTGTTTCTCTCGAGCAGTATATACTTCTCGAGCAGGGCGAAAGCGATTTCAGCTTTACCTTTATTTATAAGTGCGCAAAGGCTTGCAACGTCGAGGTTGTCGATATTATCGAGGGCACAAGCACCACGCTTACCTCTTTTGCAATCACCCGCAAGGGCGAGGGCTTGGAAATTATAAAGAAGTCCGCAGGCGTATATTATAACCTTGCCCCCAAATTCAAGGATAAGCTCGCCGAGCCGTTTTTGGTTAAGCTTCCCTATATTGCCGAGGAGCAGAATGCACCGATAAAGCTCAATTCGCACAACGGTCAGGAATTCGACGTTATCGTTAAAGGCTCTCTTAAGGTTCAGGTCGGCGGACATATAAGCGTTTTAAACGAAGGCGACTCGATTTTTTATAACAGTATCATCCCCCACGGTATGATCGCAGTCAGCGAGGGCGGCTGTGAGTTCCATGCGGTTGTTCTTAATCCGCAGGACGGCGATTTTGCAGAGTCTTACCCCGAAGCCCCCTTTATCGAGGCAAAGACCGAAAAAGCAGAGGCTAATCAGAAGACGGTTGCCGATAATTTTATTGAATCCTATTACGACGAGCACGGCATTTTCAACGGAATTTCCTTTAAAAACGAGGATAAATTCAATTTTGCGTTCGACTGTGTCGACGCTATCGCCGAAAAGGATCCCGAAAAGCTCGCTATGCTCTGGGTTTCGAACGATAAGCAGGACAAGCGCTTCAGCTTCCGCGATATGAAGCGTTATTCGGCGAAAACCGCAAACTATTTCGAATCGCTCGGCATTAAAAAGGGCGATACGGTTATGCTTGTTCTCAAGCGTCATTATCAGTTCTGGTTCTGTATGCTTGCGCTTCACAAGATCGGCGCGATTGCCATCCCCGCAACCAATCAGCTCGTGGAGCACGATTTCACCTATCGCTATAAGGCGGCAAACGTTAAGGCTATCGTCTGCACCGCGGACGGCGAGGTTTCGTTCGAGGCGGAAAAGGCGGCTAACGAATTCCCCGCTATCAAAAAGATCCTTGTCGGCGGCAAGCGCGAGGGCTGGAAGGACTTCAATACCGAAATGGAGCGCTTCTCCACCCACTACGAGCGCAAGGAAGATACCCCCTGCGGAAACGATCCTATGCTTATGCTCTTCACCTCGGGCACGACGGGATACCCCAGAATCGCAACCCATTCCTATAAATACGCGCTCGGTCATTACCCCACCGCAAAGCATTGGCACAACGTCAATCCCAACGGTCTGCATTTCACGATTTCGGATACCGGCTGGGGCAAGGCGCTCTGGGGCAAGCTCTACGGTCAGTGGCTCTGCGAGGCTGCGATATTCACCTATGATTTCGACAGATTCAAATCCGAGGATATCCTTCCCCTGTTTGCGAAATACAACATCACCACCTTCTGCGCCCCCCCCACAATGTACCGTTTCTTTATAAAAGAGGATCTTTCGAAATACGATCTTTCCTCTATTGAATATGCGACTACCGCGGGCGAGGCACTCAACCCCGAGGTCTTCAACCAGTTCAAAAAGGCAACCGGACTCACGATTATGGAGGGCTTCGGTCAGACCGAAACCACGCTTTCTATCGCAAACTTTGTAAACACTACTCCCAAAATCGGCTCGATGGGTAAGCCCAGTCCGTTATATGACGTTGTCGTGCTCGATCCCGACGGAAACGAGTGCAACATCGGCGATACCGGCGAAATTTGTATTCGCACGAAGGACGGCGCGCCCTGCGGTCTCTTTATCGGATATTTTCTCGACGAGGAAAAGACGAACGAGGCTTGGCACGACGGCTATTATCACACCGGCGACCAGGCAACGATGGATGAGGACGGATATCTTTGGTACGTCGGCAGAATCGACGACGTTATCAAATCCTCCGGCTACCGTATCGGTCCGTTCGAAATCGAAAGCGTTATTATGGAGCTTCCCTACGTTCTCGAATGTGCGGTTACTCCCGTACCCGATGAAATCCGCGGTCAGATCGTAAAGGCGACGATCGTTCTCACAAAGGGCACCGTGGGCAGCGACGAGCTGAAAAAGGAAATTCAGGAATACGTTAAAACTCACACCGCGCCCTATAAATACCCGAGAATCGTTGAATTTGTAACCGAGCTTCCCAAAACCATCAGCGGCAAGGTAAGACGTGTCGAAATTCGCAAGAACGACCTCGAAAAAACAGGTAAATAAAAGCAAAAAACAATCGGGCTTCAGTAAAAGAAGCCCGATTGTCGTATTATTCGGTAATTTAACGGTTAAAGGATTTTAAGCAGCATCAGAGGCAGGATACGCCTGCTTTTTTGCTTTTCGGATTGAAAAATCAACCGCCGGGGCGGTATCCCTCATAGCAGGAATCGGCAACGCCGTTTTCGTCGAAGGTGATGAAAAACAGCCATTCCGGATCGGTTCCCAAAAAGCGCACACGAGACTCTCTGATCGTATATCCGCACGCGGTATTGGTATAAAGCCCGTCGGCACCCGCATCTCTGCCGGTACAGTCGAATTTACCGAATTCCGCCTCTATTTCCAAAGAGGTCTTGCCGATAAAATCGTCTTCATCGTACCTTGTGCTGCACGAACAGAGAAAAAGCGATAATGCGAGAAGCAGAAGTAGCGGAGCGATACGTTTTTTCATAAAACTCTCTCCTTATTTTTAAAACAGCGGTTTGCCTTCCCAATCGGGATCGCTTTCCACGCCGAGAAGCTTATTGACCGTCGGTGCGATATCCTTGATATCTACAGATTCGAAGACTGCTCCGCTTTCGAAGTCAACCCCTTTTATAAAGAGAGGAATAGTCATATCCTCCTCCATATCGGTTCCGTGGGTACGTCCGTGCCCGCCGTGGTCGGCAGTAACGATAACCGTGTATTCGTCGGAAAGCGTGTTCGTTATTTTTTCGATACAGTCCCAGCTCGTTTTTACAGCGCTGATATATTCGTCGCTCATCCAGCCGAAGCGGTGTCCCTTTTCGTCAACCTCGCCGAGATAAAGGAAGGTAAAATCGGGCTCTTGCTTTGCGATATAATCGATCGCGGCGTCTGTAAGAATAACGTTCGTTTCACCGTAATCGTGCTTCGAGCCCGAAATAAAATAGGAAACCGAGAGCGTTTCGGGCTTTGCAAGGTCGCGCAGCTCGCCCCAATTATAGAAGAACGCAGAACGCTTACCCGCCGCATAGAGCGTTTCGCAGATGCCGTTTATAGGTCTGACCTGCGGTGCAAAGGTGTTCGTTGTCGTGCCGTGGCGCAGAGGGTCTACGCTATGGAATAGCGACATATGGCAAGGCAGAGTAACCGACGGCATAACCGTTCTTCCGTTCATTGTGGATTTGGACAGCTCGGCAAATTTCTTCGCCTTTTCACAATCGGCAAGCGCGTCGGGGCGCATACCGTCAACGAGTATAAGTAAAACCTTCATAATGTTCTCCTTTGTTTGTGCTTAATTCATTATAGCACGCAAAATACCGTTTTTCAATAAGAAAACCTCCGAAAGCACAGGCAATCGGAGGTTTTTGAATTATTTGTGAGCGGTTGCGGTCTTGTCCTTGAGCATAACGTCGTGCGCGCCGCCCTCGATAATAGAGGTAGCGGAAACGAGAGTTATCTTTGCTTTCTTCTGGAGCTCTTCGATACTGAGAGCGCCGCAGTTGCACATTGTATGACGAACCTTGGAAAGAGTAAGGCCGACGTTGTCCTTAAGAGGACCAGCATAGGGAACGTAGGAATCTACGCCTTCCTCGAAGGAAAGCTTCTTATCGCCGCCCATATCGTAGCGTTGCCAGTTACGAGCGCGTGCCGAGCCTTCGCCCCAATATTCCTTCATAAAGGTGCCGTTTATATTAACCTTGTTTGTAGGCGATTCATCAAAGCGCGAGAAATATCTGCCGAGCATAATGAAATC
>JAGBWF010000033.1 GCA_017629895.1 Clostridia bacterium | reverse complement strand
GAATCAGGTAACCTCGGGTATGCATCAGTACGATATCGTCTTTGATACGCTCGGCAGAGCACCCCTGCTCGCGCTGGAGGGAATGCTTATCGACCTTAAAACCGTCGAAAACATCGACCTTTCGGACGCTTGGTGGGACCAGAACGCCGTAAACGACCTTTCGGTTGACGGCAAGGTCTACTTCGTGAACGGCGACATCAACACCTACGACGATCAGGGTACCTGGTGCGTGCTTTTCAACAAGTCGTTAAAGAACAGACTCGGCATCAACGAGGATTTCTATCAGCTCGTGCGCGACGATAAATGGACCTTCGACAAATTCGTCGAAATCTGCTCCGAAAGCAAAGCAACCTTTGATTCCACCGGCGATGGCATTCAGGACGAAAAGGACAACTGGGCATTCGGCACCGAAACCTATAACATCTACATACATCTCGCGGGCGCAGGCATCAAAATCGCCGAGAAGGACGAAAACGATCTCCCCGTGCTTACCGCAATAGCTTCTCCCGACCAAACCTACAGCCTTCTTTCCGAGGTGCTCGACTTCTATAACCAGCCCGAGCTCGTTATGGTTGCGAACACCGAGCCTTATCTGAGCAAGGGCTTCCCCAACGTTTACGAGGCTACCGTGCACACCGCATTCCTCGAGGGCAGAGAGCTCTTCTATATGTGCGGTCTTATGAACGGTCCCAGCTTCCGCGTTATGACCGACGAATTCGGCATCCTTCCCATTCCCAAGCACTACGAAACTCAGGACAGATATTATCACACCATATCCTCCTATAACTCCACCGTGCTTATGATTCCCGAGGGAACCCCCGATACCGAGGATCTCGGTCTTGTCATTTCTGCTCTTGCAGAGCTTTCCAAGCAGCGCGTTACCCCCGCTTATTACGACGTTCAGCTTAAATACCGCGACACCCGCGACAGCGAATCCGGCGAAATGCTCGATCTTATCTTCGCTTCCCGTACCTTCGACCTCGGCTGCTATTACAACTGGGGCGGTGTGCGCGATCTCTATACCGACATCGACCCGAACGTCGCTTCGAGATTCGAAAACAAGATCCATATCGCGCAGGGCGCAATGGACGAGTTTATCGATACCGTACTTGCTAAAAAATAATAAAAAATAAAAAAGTAAAAGAAAGGTCTCCTACTATGAAAAAGCTTTTAGTTTGTCTGCTTGCTTTGCTAATGCTCGTACCGCTTCTCGTGGCTTGCGACAAGACCGAACAGCAGGAACAATCCGAAGTCTCCAAGAACGACGGTCCCTACGTCCCCGTTACTCCCGTTAAGGATATGGAAGGCAAGGAATTCAACGTGCTCTGTCACGACTGGGGCTACGGCTCTACCTCCATTCTCGGCTATACCGGCGAAATTATGTATGACGAGGAAAATCCCAGTGCGGTTGACGAAGCAAAGAAAGTGGTTGTAGACTACGTCGAAACGACCTACAACTGCTCTATCGTCGGCGAAAAAACCGCTACCGAATCGGTTCCCGCGACCATCAGAAATCAGGTTCTCGCAGGAAACGACGATTTCGAATACGACATCTGCTTTACAGGTATCAGCTCTACCGCTCCTCTCGCCTTCGACGGCGTTATCGAGGATCTGAACGCGATCTCCACCATCGATCTTTCTCAGCCCTGGTGGGACCAGAACGCTGTAGCCGACCTTTCTATCGGCGGCAAGGTTTATTTCACCTGCGGCGCGATCAATACCTACGACGACCAGGGTACCTGGTGTATGCTCTTCAACAAGGACCTCAAGACCAAGCTCAATATCGAAGAGGATTTCTATCAGCTCGTTCGCGACGATAAGTGGACCTTCGACAAGTTCGTCGAAATCTGCTCCGAAAGCAACGCAACCCACGATTCCGACGGCGACGGCGATATCGACGAGCTCGACAACTGGGCTTTCGGTACCGAAACCTATAACGTATACGTTCACGTTGTAGCGTCAGGTCAGAAGATCGCTCAGAAGGACGAAAACGACCTTCCCTACCTCACTCTCAAGAAGGAAACCGAGGCAACCTATTCCGTTATTCAGGACACCCTCGACTTCTATAACAACAATAACCTCGTTATGATCGCGAACGGCCCCATCTACGGCACCAAGTTCCCCGATCATCCTTGGGAAAAGACCGTACACAAGGCATTTATCGAGGGCAGAGAGCTCTTCTATATGTGCGGCCTTATCCACGCGGCTTCCTTCCGTGTAATGGAAAACGAATTCGGTATTCTCCCCATTCCCAAGTACTACGATAATCAGAGCAGATACTACCACACCGTTTCTCAGGGCAACGCTTCCTGTATGTGCGTGCCTCTCGGTCTTCAGGATACCGAGGACGTAGGTCTTATCATCTCGGCTATCGCAGAAATGTCCTTGCAGAAGGTAACCCCCGCTTACTATGACGTTCAGCTCAAGTACCGCGATTCTCACGATAACGAGTCCGGCGAAATGCTCGACATTATCTTCTCTTCGCGTACCTTTGACCTCGGCGCAGCGTTCAACTGGGGCTCGCTCCTTTCTCAGTACGTTTCGCTCGACGTAAACGTAGCATCCCGCTTCGAAACCAGCCTTGATTCCGCAGAAGCAAAGATGAACGAGCTTCTCGAATATCTCGACGCCGAATAATTAAATAAAACATAATCGCAGGGCCGGATCACACATCCGGCCTTCTGCAAGAAAAGAAAGGATGCAATATATGAAGCTTTTCAAAAAAATCACCGCTGTGATTTTGCTTGTGCTTATGCTACTGCCTGCGTTTACCTTCGCATCCTCCGCAAAGCAGGTAACCGTCAAAGCAGACGGCATGAACGTAACGCGCGGAAGCGGCTTCCTCGTGATATATACCTCCGAGCACGGTGATACCACCGCGACAAACGAATGGGGCTACGAGGTAGTCATCGAAAACAACAAGGCTGTCAAGTTCAATAAGGGCAACAGCACTATCCCCGCAAACGGCTTCGTTCTCTCGGGACACGACGAGGGCGAGGGCGGAAAAAATATGGGCACCTGGATTCAGGAAAACATCAAAATCGGTGATTACGTTTATTATACCGCTACCGGTGTAGTAACCGTTTCCGACGAGCCTATTCAGGAAACCGTATTTTACGAGCTCAGCCAAAAGATTCTCGGCGTTAACGTCGTCCGTCAAACCGATTCCATAGTCATCTACAACAAGCGCGGCACCCACACCGGCACAAACGATTGGGGCTACGAGGTAGTCTGCACAAACGGTGTCGTAGTCGCTCTCGGCGGCAACAACAATCAAGTCCCCCATTCCCCCGACTCCTTCGTCGTTTCGGGACACGGCGCGGCTGTTACCTGGCTTCAGAACAACGTAAAGCTGGGTATGTCGGCTTCCTACGATGAAGCCAAAAAAACCGTAACCTTCTCTTATGACGAGAGCGCGGCTATTGCAGGCATGGAGCTGTGTCTGGGTAATCTTTGGACCGCTTACAACGAAGCGCTTGAAAGATTCGACAACTTCGATTACGTTGCGGCAAAGGCGGCTATCGACAAGATTGATGCCGATGCAAACGCGGCAAAAAAAGCATATAAAGAAACCAAGGACAAGGTAAAGCTTTCCGAAAGCTCAAAGGCAATAGAGGAAGCGGCATCCGATGCTTTGCTTCTTATCTCGGAAAGCAAAACGGTTGAATACCGCGGCGTTTGGATAAGACCTACCGAAACGAGCGCGGCAAAGGTCGAGGAAACCGTACAGAAGCTTTACGAGCAGGGCATCAATATGATCTGCATCGAAACTCTCTACGATTGCACGATGATAATGCCTATGCCCAAGGACAGCCTTTTCGAAACCAACCCCAAATTCAGAAAATTCGATCTTCTTCAGGCATATATCGATTCCTGCCATAAGCGCGGAATGGAGCTCCACCTCTGGATGCCGATCTTCTACGTCGGCGACGCAGGCTCCTCGAACGCGAGATATTCGGTAGGCAACAAAAAGAAGGAATGGCTCTCTCTCGCAAACACCGGCATATACGCGCATCAGGTAAACGGCGAGCTCGGCTCTCTTATGATGCTCGACCCCGCAAACGAGGAAGCCTGCAACTACCTCCTTTCCACTTATAAGTACATTCTCGAAAAATATGACGTCGACGGCTTCCAGCTCGACTATATCCGTTATTACACGCGTACCGCCGAATACGATTTGGGCTATAACGATACTGCGCTCGACGCTTTCGAAGAAAAGTACGGCGTTCGCCCGAAATACGATACCAAGGCTTCTTATTGGAAGGATTGGGTTGCTTTCAGATGCAACTACATCGATAGCTTCGTTCAGCGCGTAAGAAAGCTTATTGACGAGGTCAAGCCCGACGTGCTTCTCGGTGCAGACGTCGTTCCCGACCCCACTGACAGCGTCGATAACAACTATCAGAACTATTACACCTGGCTCGAAAACAAGTGGATCGACGTCCTCTTCCCGATGTCCTACGGCTACGGCCACGAAAAAAACATCGCGGCGCAGACTATTCGCTGCGGTGACGATTCCTTTATCGCAGTAGGTCTCGGCATCTTTATGACCGAGCTCACTCCTGCCGAT
>JAGBWF010000032.1 GCA_017629895.1 Clostridia bacterium | reverse complement strand
GATGGCTCTCTTTTTTTGCGTTTTCTTTGTTGCCGTAACGATTTGCACGCAATATATTTGATACGTCGTACAAGAAATCGCAAATTCTTACGGCTTTTTCCTTGACATAATAAATTATCGGTGCTACACTGCAAATGAGGAGGTAAGTTATTATGAAAAAGAATATGTACACAAAAACGATTGCAATCGTCATTTGCTTGGTTTGCATGATTTCTGCAACAGGATGTAATTCGTCCGATAGCTTCCGAGACGGTGTCAACAGTCAAGACGTATCGCAAACAACAGACAATAACAATGACGTGTCTAATGAACGAGATGATGACGCGCCCATAAATTCCGACCTCAATAACGATGATACAAATGACGAGGACGCTCAAACTATCGCTCCGCCGATACCATCTATTAGCGCAGGCAGCATCGACGAAGTAATATCCATACTTGTGAATTCCGATGTAAAGGGATATAACGAAGTATTACAGCCGAAATATAAAGAGCTCTTTTCCCGTTTGAACAAATTCGGATTTATTTATAAGGTTGTAACTTCCGAAAATGCTTCTGCCGAAGATGCCGTTACCTTGTTTGAACGTGATGGAAAAAATATGTTCTTTATTATACCGGATGCTAAATACGAGGATGCGGGATATGTGTCGTACTTCACGTTCCGCGAAGACGTCTTTAACGTCTGTATCTATAATACCGATGAAACGGTTTCGAGCAAGACGGAAAGCGCTTCCGAATACTTCAAAACCCGACTTAGCAGAGATCTTTCGGTTGAAACGACGGTGGGCAAAAACACCGTGTATTTTACGACCGAAGGCGATGGAAAAGATTATCTGAAAAATTGTGCGGTTGCTTTCATTGATGACGACCATTATTATATCGTGAAAACAGACGCTTCTACGGATAAACTCGAAGCATTTATCAACGTTTTGTGTCTTGAAAAGGCAACTTTGGAATAAATCGATTCAAACACATACCCGAACAACAAGAATAACCACACAAAAAGGAGAAGCACGCGCTTCTCCTTTTTTCTTTTGTTTTGCTTTAAAGCGTTGCCGCCATAACGGCTTTTATGGTGTGCATACGGTTTTCGGCTTCGTCGAAAACAATGCTTCTTTCGCTTTCGATAACCTCGTGGGTTACCTCCATACAGTCGATGCCGAATTTTTCGTGTATTTCTCTGCCGACAACTGTGCCGAGGTCGTGGAACGCGGGCAGGCAGTGCATAAAGCGGCACTGTGCGCCTGCGTTATCCATAAGCTCCATCGTTACGCGGTAGGGGGTAAGCTCCTTAATGCGCTCTGCCCAAACCTCTGCGGGCTCGCCCATCGATACCCATACGTCCGTATAGATAATATCGGCGTTTTTGGTTGCAAGCATCGGATCCTCGATAAATTCGAGCTTCGCGCCGGTTTCCTTTGCGATAGCCTCACATTCTGCGATAAGCGATTTATCGGGGAAATACTTTTTGTTGGTGCAGGCAACGAAATGCATACCCATCTTTGCACAGCCGACCATAAGAGAATTACCCATATTGTAACGCGCGTCGCCCATATAAACGAGCTTCTTGCCCGAAAGGCTGCCGAAATGCTCGATAACCGTCATAAAATCGGCAAGAATCTGGGTGGGGTGGAATTCGTTCGTGAGCCCGTTCCAAACGGGAACGCCTGCGTATTTCGCAAGCTCCTCGACAAGCTCCTGACCGAAGCCGCGGTATTCGATGCCGTCGAACATTCTGCCGAGCACGCGTGCGGTATCGGCGATGCTTTCCTTTTTGCCCATCTGCGAGCCGCTCGGCCCGAGATAAACGGGGTGCATACCGAGGTCTGCGCCCGCAACCTCAAAAGCACAGCGGGTACGGGTGCTGTCCTTTTCGAAAAGCAGAGCGATATTTTTACCCTCGCAGAGCTTGTGCGGAATACCCGCCTTTTTCTTTGCTTTAAGCTCTATCGCGAGGTCGATAAGATACTGTATTTCATCGGGTGTATAATCGAGTAATTTAAGAAAGCTTCTACCTTTTAAAGACAATTTTCTTTCTCCTTTTTTTATAAAACCTTCGACAAGAAGGTCTTCAGACGCTCACATTTCGGGTTGCCGAAAAGCTCTGCGGGTGCGCCCTCCTCGGCGATAACGCCGTCATCGAGGAAGATAACACGGTTCGAAACCTCGCGCGCGAAGCCCATTTCGTGCGTTACGACTATCATCGTCATTCCCTCTTTTGCGAGCTCACGCATAACGTCGAGAACCTCGCCGACCATTTCGGGATCGAGCGCGCTCGTCGGCTCGTCGAAAAGCATTACCTCGGGCTCCATACAAAGCGCACGAACTATCGCAACGCGCTGCTTTTGTCCGCCCGAAAGCTGATTCGGATAGGAATCGGCTCTGTCGGCAAGACCGACGCGGGCAAGAAGCTCGTTCGCCTTTTTCTCTGCCTGCTCCTTCGATATCTTTTTGAGCATTATCGGAGCGCAGGTGAGGTTTTCGAGTATGGTCATGTGCGGGAAAAGGTTGAACTGCTGGAACACCATTCCCATTTTTTGTCTGTGAAGGTCGAGATCGACCTTTTTGTCGGTCAGGTCCTCGCCCTCGAAGAAAATCGAGCCGCCCGTGGGGGTTTCCAAAAGATTAAGACAGCGCAAAAAAGTCGATTTACCCGAGCCCGATGCGCCGATAACGCAAACGACGTCGCCCTTGTTGATATCGATGCTGACGCCCTTGAGCACGGCGTTGTCCTTGAACCTTTTTTCGAGGCCCTTTACGCTGATAACGGTATTGTTTTCCATAATATTATCTGCCGTCGCTCTTGCGAAGTCTCCTTTCGAAAATGTTAAGAAGCTTTGTCATTATAACGACAAGGAAGAGGTATACCAACGCAAGAAGGATAAGCGGGTTGACCGCGTCGTTTGTGTTGGTACGGATAAGGTTTGCCGCACGGGTGAGGTCGACGACCGTAACGTAGCCGGCAACCGAGGTTTCCTTCAAAAGCGCGATACATTCGTTACCGATAGCGGGAAGAATGTTTTTGATCGCCTGAGGGAAGATGATCTTACGCATCGCCTGTCCCTTGGACATACCGAGGCTTCTTGCCGCCTCCATCTGTCCGTTATCAACGGCGTTGATACCGCTTCTTATAAGCTCTGCCATATATGCGCCCGAGTTTATACCGAACGCGATGATTGCGGTCGTTATACCCGTGGTGTCCGAAACGATGATGACGAAATAGAAGATCATCAAAAGTACGGTTACGGGGATTCCGCGGATAGCGGTCGTATAGATATCGCAGACGACGTTAACGATTTTGAGCTTTTTGTTACCCTCGGCGTAATATTTCGCGATTGCGATAACCGAGCCGATAACGATACCGATCAGGAGCGCGCAAAGCGTTATCAGAAGCGTGTTGCCGAGACCCTTGACGAGCATCATATAGTTATCGTCGACTATAAAGGTTTTGTAAAGTTTGTCGAGCCAAGCGTTCATTAATAATCCTTTCAATTTCAACAAAAAACAATTTTAGAGGTTGCTTATTTCAGGCAACCTCTAAAAATGATTTTAAAATCATTCGGGCTTGGTGTAGGGTGCTTCGTATTTGTCGAAGATGGACTTGATAGTGCCGTCTGCGATGAGCTCGGTAATGATCTTATCGATCTCTGCAACGAGGTCCTCGGAGCCGAAAGCAAATGCGAATGCATAAGGCTCGGTGGTCATCGATTCGGAGAGGATCTTAACGCTTGCATCGCCCTTGCACATTTCTGCTGCGGTAAGGTCGTCAACAACCCAAGCGTCTACCTTACCCTGAGTAAGAGAAAGCTTTGCGTCCTGATTTGCTTCGAACTGGCTGAGAGCATAGCCTTCGCCGCTGCAGAATTCAGCCGCGGTGGTACCGGTCTGAACTGCGATGGTCTTGCCTGCAAGGTCTGCCTTGGAAGCGATAGCGCTGTCTGCCTTAACTACGATGCACTGAGCCGCGAGGCAGTATTCCTTGGTGAAGAGGGTGTTTTCCTTACGCTTGTCGGTAACCGAGATACCCGACATACCGCAATCGTATTTGCCGGTCTGAACGCCGGTAAGAACCGCGTCGAAGTTGATCTGCTCGAAAACGGGGGTAACGCCGAGCTTCTGGCAAACGATTTCCATGATATCAACCTCGATGCCTACGATCTTGTCGCCCTCAAGGTTTTCGAAGGGAGGAAAGTCGGGGCTGGTAGCGATAACAAGCTCGCCCGCTTCCTTAACCTCTGCAAGAGTCTTGCCCTTTGCGCCGCAGCCGGTGAAGCATACTGCTACGAAAATAACCGAAAGTAAAAGTGCCAATAATTTTTTCATTTTAAGTAGTTCCTTTCAAAAATAATTTTTTATTTATTCAACTGTGTTTCCACAAATTCTATTTGCTTATCGCAGGATTCTCTGCTCGTTCCGCCGAGCGAAATTCGTTTTGCCACGCAGGCTTCGAGCGAGATTTCTTCATACAAATCCTCTTCGAAGAGCTCGCTGTAATTTTTATAATCGCCTATCGGCATATCCTCAAGCACTGTCCGCCGCTTTATACATTCGGCGACGATACTGCCCGAAATCTTATAAGCCGATCTGAACGGCAAGCCCTTTTTAACAAGGTAATCCGCGAGGTCGGTGGCGTTTATAAAGCCCTCCTGAGCCGCCCGCTTCATATTTTCGGGCAAAACCTTCATCGTTTCGACCATAGGAGCCATAATGGCGATACACATTTTCACTGTGTCTACCGCATCGAAAACGCCTTCCTTATCCTCCTGCATATCCTTGTTATATGCAAGCGGCAAGCCCTTTAATACCGTAAGAATTCCCATTAAATCGCCGTATACTCTGCCGGTTTTGCCGCGAATAAGCTCTGCCATATCGGGATTTTTCTTTTGCGGCATTATCGAGCTGCCCGTCGTATATGCGTCCGAAAGCTCGATAAATTTGAACTCCCAGCTCGACCAAAGAATGATTTCTTCGGAAAAGCGCGAAAGATGCATCATCGTTATCGCACAGCAGTTGACGAATTCGACACAGAAATCTCTGTCCGAAACGCCGTCGATGCTGTTCATGCAAATTCCGTCGAAGCCAAGCTTTTCTGCTTCGAAAAGACGGTCGGTATCATAGGTCGTCCCCGCGAGCGCACAGCACCCGATAGGCGACATATTCATCCGCTTCTTCATATCCGAAAATCTGTCGATATCGCGAAGCAGCATCATACAGTATGCAAGCAGATGATGTGCAAAGGTTATCGGCTGTGCACGCTGAAGATGGGTATAACCCGGCATTATCGTGGCTTTGTTCGCCTTTATCTGAACGAGCAAGGCACCGATAAGCTCTTTTAATAACGAAATTATCGTTTCCGCCTCTTCGCGCAGGTTCATACGCAAATCAAGCGCGACCTGATCGTTACGGCTTCTTGCCGTGTGGAGCTTTTTGCCTACGTCGCCGAGCCGTTCGGTGAGCACCTGCTCGACGAACATGTGTATATCCTCGGCAGTCATATCGATCGGAAGCCTGCCCGATTCGATATCCGAAAGAATCTCTTCGAGTCCGCCGATAAGTATATCGGCTTCCTCTTTCGTGATAATTCCCTTCACGCCAAGCATTGCGGCGTGCGCCATACTGCCGGTTATATCCTGACGGTACATTCTCGAATCAAACGATATCGAGGAATTGAAATCGTCAGCCATTTTATCGGTATTTCCGGCGGTTCTGCCCGCCCACATTTTTGCCATTTCGGTTCTCCGTGATTTTAATTAAAGCTTGCCCTGCTCGCGAAGTGCCTGAACCTTGGTGGGAAGACCCCAGAGGTTGATAAAGCCTTCTGCCTGCTTCTGATCGTAATCGCTTTCATCGAAGGTTACGAGGTTTTCGGAATAGAGCGAATAGGGAGAGGTGGTACCTGCGGGGATAATGTTGCCCTTGTAAAGCTTGAGCTTAACGGTACCTGTAACGAACTTGTTGCTTTCGTTCGCAAATGCGGTGAGTGCCTCCTGCAAGGGAGAATACCACTTGCCGTTATAAATAAGGTCTGCGTAATCGACAGCGAGCTTCTGCTTAACGTGAAGCGTATCCTTATCTACGGTGAGCATTTCGAGCATTTCGTGTGCGAAATAAAGGATGGTTCCGCCGGGGGTTTCATATACGCCGCGGTCCTTCATACCTACAAGACGGTTTTCGACGATATCGATGATACCGATACCGTTTGCGCCGCCGACCTTATTGAGCTCTGCGATGATCTTCGAGGCCTTCATCTTTTCGCCGTTATAAGCAACGGGCGCGCCTGCTTCGAAATCGATAGAAATATAGGTGGGTTCATCGGGAGCCTGCATCGGCGAAACGCCCATTTCAAGAAAACCGGGCTTATCGTACATAGGCTCGTTTGCGGGATCCTCGAGATCCAAGCCCTCGTGGGAAAGGTGCCAGAGGTTTTTATCCTTCGAATAGTTGGTTTCGCGGCTTATTTTAAGAGGAACGTTGTGTGCCTCCGCGTAATCGATCTCTTCATCGCGGGATTTGATGTCCCATTCACGCCAGGGAGCGATGATCTTCATTTCGGGAGCGAAGCGCTTGATAGCGAGCTCGAAACGGACCTGGTCGTTACCCTTGCCGGTTGCGCCGTGGCAGATAGCGTCTGCACCCTCTGCGATAGCGATTTCGGCGAGCTTTTTACCGATAACGGGACGGGCGAAGGCGGTACCGAGAAGATAGGTTTCATACTTCGCGTCCATCTTGAGCGCGGGGATGATGATTTCATCGACCATTTCATCGACAAGGTCTGCAACGATAAGCTTGCTTGCGCCGGTCTTTATCGCCTTTTCCTCGAGTCCCTCGAGCTCATCGGCCTGACCGACGTTGCCCGCAACCGCGATGATTTCGGGGTTATTGTAGTTTTCCTTCAACCAAGGAATGATGATAGATGTATCAAGGCCGCCCGAATAGGCAAGCACTACTTTTTTGATGTTTTCTTTGCTCATTTTTTATTACCTTCCGTATGCTTTTTCATTTTGCCTTGCCATTATAATCCAGCTATACGAAAAAGTCAATACAAAAATGAAAAAATATTCAGTTTTTTGAAATATTTTTGCCCATAACTGCATAATTCTTTGAATATTGTGCATAAATATGCATTTATTCGAATTTTTATGCATAAATAAGAAAAAAGGTGCCGCGTTTATACGGAGGCCTCATAACGAAGCTTTAGAAAAAAGCACTTATGATAACGAAAAATCGTTTGTCATAAGTGCTTTTGCGTTGTTATTTGGAGGTCAGTCTTTCTATCGAGGCGCTGTCTCCCGCAACCACCAGAAGCTCATTATCTTTGAATTGGCGGTTCGGATCGGCAAGCAGAGTAAATTCCTCGCTTGTGCCGTCGGCAACGGCAATAATGCTGACCTTATATTTTTTTCTGACGTCGATTTCGAGAACGCTTTTTCCTATCCAGCTCTTCGGCGTTATAATTTCGGCAATGGCGAAATCGCCCGAGGGGGCAAAATAATCGACCATACCGCGCCTCGAAAGAGTATAGGCAAGCTTTATGCCCGATTCCCTTTCGGGAAGCACCACAAAAGTCGCACCTGCCTTTATAAGCACCTTTTTCTGTCTTTCGTCGGTGGCACGGCAGACGATCTTTTGTATCCCGAGCTCCTTAAGCAAAATCGCTATAAGTATACTGTCGGCAAGGTTGTTTTCCATACATATAACCGCGCATTCGCAGTTTTTCACGCCTGACGCGCGCAATACCGCTTCGTCGGTCGCATCGCCGCAAACGGCATTATCGACTATATCGCCGATTTTATCGATCTTTTCCTGATCGGCGTCTATTACAAGCACGGATTGCCTGCTTTTTGCAAGCGTGGTCGCGAGATTGAGCCCGAAATTTCCGAGCCCTATTACACAAATTCCTTTTACAGCACTCATTTTATCATACCCTCCGTATCAAATATCATCCTACCGGCAAAACCAAAATCGGATAGCCTATATCTACTCGCTCGCGGTTTGTTCTCACGAGTATCGCATACATAACCGAGGTTATCCCTATTCTTCCGAAAAACATAAGACAGATTATCAGCGCTCTGCCGAACAGCGAAAGCGAAGGCGTTATTCCGACGGTTATTCCCACCGTGCCAAACGCCGAAAAGACCTCGTAATACGCGCTCGAAAGCGGTACCGATTCGGTTTTCGAAAGAACAAATCCGCACAGCGCCACGATAACTATGCCTATAACGAACAGCGCAAACGCACGGCGCACCGTATCGTTGTCTATCCTTCTGCGGCGGAACACGGTATCCCTGCTGCCGCGGATTATGCTCACCGTCGAGGCAAGCACGATTATCAGCGTTCCGACCTTTATTCCGCCCGCCGTCGAGCCCGAATTGCCGCCGATGAACATCAAAAGCATCGAAAACAGCTTGCTTCCCTCGGTGAGCGCATTCTGATCTATCGCCGCAAAGCCTGCCGTGCGGAGCGTTACCGATTGAAACAGCGAGCGCAATATTTTCGTCCACGCGCTTCCGTCACCCAGTGTTGCGGGATTGTTCCATTCGCAAGCCGCGATAACCGCCGCACCGCCAAGCACGAGCACAGCCGTGAAGGCAAGCACGGTTTTGGAGTAAAACGACATTTTCTTTTTTTCGGTCAGAAGCCGTCTTATATCGTCCCAGACCAGAAAGCCGGTTCCGCCCGAGAGAATAAGCGCAATAAGCACGAAATTTACGTAGGTATCGTCGGCAAAGGCGGCGATGCTCGAAAATTCTCCGAGCTCCGCGCCCATAATATCGAAGCCCGCGTTGCAAAATGCGCTGACCGAATGGAATATTCCGTAGGTTATTCCTCTCAGAAATCCAAAGCGCGGAACAAACCTGAACGAAAGCAAGACCGCGCCGATACCCTCTGCCGAAAGCGCAAACGCGGTGATTCTGTGCGCGAACGAGGCGAGGTCCGAATAGGGATCGAGATTCATGCTCTGTGTGAAAAGAAACTGCGCACGCGGGGACACCCTTCTGCGCAAAAGCGTTGAAAACAGCATCGCGAGCGACATGAATCCGAGTCCGCCGATTTGTATCAAAAGCAAAATGACGCCCTTACCGAGCTCCGACCAATAAACGCCCGTATCTACCGTTATAAGTCCGGTAACGCAGGTCGCACTGGTGGCGGTAAAAAGCGCCGTGATCGGATCGGTAAATTCCCCGCTTGAAGAGGAAAAAGGCATAACGAGAAGAAGCGTTCCGACGAGAATTATCGCCAGAAAGCCGAAAATGATAACATTTGTCGGCGACATACGCTTTTTCATTCCGATACACCTTCCGATCGTTCGAAATATTTTATCAGCTCGCTTCTCAGCGCGGAAACCGTTTGCGACGGCTCTTTTCCGCAAAGCCCGAAAAGCTTTTCTTTATCGGTGTAACCGTACCCGACGGGTACAAACTCTATTTCCGCGTTTTTCGAAACCTCGAAATCGGCAACCCCGTCTCCGACGAACAACGTCTGCTCACGGGTAAATCCGAGCTCGCTTATTACCGACAGTGTTACCTCGGGATTCGGCTTTCTTTCGGTATCGCCGCGCACCCCGCGGATATATGCGAATCTTTCCCCGAAATAACGCTTGACCATGGGAACGGTCGCGCGATCGTCCTTGTTCGAGATAACTGCACACACCGCACCGAGCTTGACGAGCTCGTCGATAAGCTCGGGCATACCCTTGTACGCCGCAGTGGTTTCGCACATCTTTTTTTCATATTCCGCACGAAAGATCGTACGGAGCTTATTGCAAAGCTCATCGTCGGCTCCGCCCGGAAGTGCTCTTCTCATAAGCATAAGCGAGCCGTTTCCGAGAAAGCTCTGTATTTCCGCAACACTGCGATTCGGAAATCCCAGCGCGTCGAGAGCGGAATTGACCGCGGCGGCAATATCCGCGATAGTATCGAGAATAGTGCCGTCGAGGTCGAAGATTATCAGCTTTTTGTTAAGCGATTTCATTTTCGAGATAGGTCGCGATATCTCTTACAGTCTTGATGCCGTTGACGTCATCGGGGATAATGATGTTCATTTCGTCCTCGAGAGTCATAAGCATTTCAACTATATCAAGGCTGTCCGCGCCGAGATCCTCTACTATTGCCGCATCGTCGGAAATGGTATCTGCTTCGATACGAAGCTGCTTTGCGATAACGCTCTTTACTCTGTCAATGATCTGCATAAATTGGTTCCTTTCGTATGCCAAAATGATTTAAGACAACTATATAATAATCGATTGTCAAAAAAATTACAAGAGGTTTTTATTTTTTTTACAATTAAAATGTTAAATCGGGG
>JAGBWF010000031.1 GCA_017629895.1 Clostridia bacterium | reverse complement strand
ACACTTGACCGTCATCTCCGCTCTGTTCACGTCATCGTATCTTGCAAGCAGGCATTCGCCTATAAGGTCCGCGATAAAGCGTCTTCCGAGGTCGGAGGGGTGCATACCGTCGCCGAGCATATAATCGTCAAGCGTGATAAGGTCGTATTCTCGATGAATATCAACAAGACCGCAACCGAACTCGATCGCAAGCTCGCGTATGCAGTCGCAATATCTGTCGAGCACCCTGCCGTCCTCGTAGATATAGTGAATATTGTATTCCCACGGGGTATAGCGCTCGGGCATTGTCGGTGTAACGGTGAAGAAAACAACGTCGCCGCCTTGAGCGCGAATGCTTTCGAGAAAATAAAGAAGGTTCGCGCGGAATTCCCCGATAGGAACAATGCTCTTTCGGTCGTCGCGCTTAACCGCTTGATCGTTTCCCGCAAATCCGATTATAACAAGATCGGGCTTATGGGCAAGCACGTCGGTTTCGAAACGGTCGCGCGCATGGTAGGTATTATTGCCGCCGACACCTGCGTTGATAACGGTTACGTCGAGGTCCTCGGCTATATGCGTCGCATAGGAGCTGCCGCAAAAATTAGTCAAGCTGTCGCCAAAGGCAACTATGGTTTTTCCGCTCAGGGCTTTGGATTTTATAAGTTTTGACATTGTTTCCTCTCCTTGCCGGTTTTTTTATTATTTTATCATACGCTCCGATTAATTTCAAGACCTTTAACCCATTTTACCGAGGCTCGACAAACGGTGATTTTTGCGCGGCGGCCACAATTTACAATTGATTTTACCTATCGCGCGGCAGAGTAAAAGCGAGGCTTGTTTCGAATATGTGCGCAGACTTTTTTCCGTGTTTGTGCTTTTCGGATATGCTACAATCAAGCCAAACACATTGGGAGGAAGCATTATGACGTACGAGCAAGCCGCGTTTTTTAAAATTCTGTTATCGCTGGGATACCGCGAGGAGCTGAACGCTTTTATAAATACCGCGCTCGAAGCGGAGGAACCCTTAAGCGATATAATTCTCGAGCTTTCTTTCGCCGAAAACGACCTGAACAGGCAGATTTCGCTGCTGAACGAATACATAATATCCGCAAGCACCGCCGTTGATTACGACGGAGCGGTTTTTTCCTTGCTGCTTGATTTTCTGCGGAAAAGGCGCTTATCGGGTATGAGCGTCGAAGAAACGAGCGTGCTTATGCACCGCGCGGCAATACTCCGCCCTGACTTTTGGGAGAAGCCTCACGACCGAAAATGGTTTGTTATGTATTTTTTCGCCGACTACATAGAATTTTGCGGAGAGCAGGAGGCAAGCAATCGGCTCGACGCGTTTTTAGAGCAAGGAAAACTGCCCGAGTCGTTTATCAATATTTAAAACCCGCGCCGCTTGACCGTTTTTTGATAAAATCCGCAAGCTTTTTGATTGATTTTTACCGACAGTGTGATATAATCAAAACGAGGTGACGGATATGAACGGCGAAATTCTTAAAAATTTACTCGAAAACGGAATCAAAAACGGCGCTTATCCCTGCTATGCCGCGGCTGTCGGCGGAAAAGACGGTGTTTTATTCCGTGAATTCGGCGGAAATCGGGCGTTATATCCCGACGTTCTTCCGATAACCGAGGATACTCTTTTCGATATGGCATCGCTTTCGAAGCTTATCGGCACGACTATGGCGGCGCTAAAGCTTATCGAAGGCGGTCGGCTTTCGCTCGAAAGCAAGGTCGGCGATTATTTCGAAAGCTGCTGCGGCAAGGAAGGCATAACGGTTTTCGAGCTTATGACGCACACCTCCGGCATAAAGGCGCATTTTCCGCTCTGGCTTCGCGGAATAAATCCGAATGACGCGGTTGCCGAAATCCTCCGCGAGCCTTTCGGATACGAAACGGGGAGCAATGCGGTTTATACCTGTATGGGCTATATTTTGCTCGGCAAAATTATCGAAAAAATCGAAAACGAGCCGCTCGACCGTGTTGTGAAACGCCTTGTTTTCGAGCCGCTCGGGATGAAAAACAGCTTTTACTGTCCGCCCGCCGATAAAATCTGCGCCGCAACCGAGCGCGACGCCGATTCGGGCGAAATAATATGCGGCGTCGTGCACGACGAAAACGCACGCTTTCTCGGAGGAGTTTCGGGCAACGCGGGGATTTTTTGCACTCTCGACGATTGCATTATTTTCGCCGAAATGCTCGCAAAAAAGGGCGAAGGCTTTATATCGAAGCGGATATTCGAGCTCGCGATAACCGACCACACCCCGAATTTCGACGAGCATCGGGGGCTCGGCTTCCAGCTCGTCGGCAGAAGATACGGGCACACCGGCTTCACGGGAACCTCGATATTCGTCCACCGCGACACGCAGGAATATCTTATACTTCTGACCAACCGCGTCCACCCCACGCGCGAAAGAGCAGGCCTTTATAATGTGCGCAAGTCGCTGAATTTAGAAATTTTCGGTGAATAATATGAAAAAAGCAAGGGTTTTAAACGGAATCGACTCTATCGGAAAAATATTGCCCGAGCTTTCGGGCGCAAAAATCGGACTTATAACCAACCGCACGGGGCGCGATAGCAACGGCAAGCCGACCGTCGATATTCTGTTCGAAAACGGCTTGCTTCACTGTCTGCTCGCACCCGAGCACGGTATCCGCGGCGACGTGCAGGCAGGCGAGCATATCGACAGCTCGCGCGATGAAAAAACGGGCGTGCCGATTTACAGTCTCTACGGAAACGGCGTGCATATCCCCGAGGACGTTCTCGAAAAGCTCGATGCCGTCGCATTCGATATTCAGGACGTCGGCGCGCGGTTTTATACCTATACGAGCACGCTTGCCTACGCGATGGAGGATTGCGCCCGCGCGGGAAAAAGAATGATAGTTTTCGACAGAGTCAACCCTATCGGCGCGAAAAAGCCGGAGGGCACGGTGCTCGACACAAGGCTCTCCTCGTTTGTCGGGCGGTTTGCAACGGCAACGCGGCACAATCTGACCGTCGGAGAATATGCGCGTTTTATAAACGAAAGCGAAAACATAGGGTGCGATCTCACGGTGGCACAGCTCGACGGCTGGACGCGCGACCTGCTTTTCCGCGACACAACGCTCGATTGGGTATCCCCTTCCCCGAATATAAAAACGCCCGAAACCTGCTTTTATTATATCGGAACCTGTCTTGCCGAGGGACTGAATCTATCGGAGGGGCGCGGTACCGAAAAGCCGTTCGAGCTGATCGGCGCACCCTGGCTCGATTCAAAAGCGATTGCCGAAAAAATGAACGAAAGCGGCTTTTGCGGCGTTCGGTTCGAAAGCGCAAGCTTCACTCCGAGCTTTTCGAAATACGCCGGCGAGCGTTGTAACGGAATTTTGCTCGAAATGACGAGTCCGCACGAGTTCAAGCCCTTCGAAACGGCGCTTTATATGTTTGAACTCATTCGGAGAACGCACAAGGAGTTCCGATTCCTTCCCCCGCAATCGAACGGTAAACCCTATTTTGTCGATCTGCTTCTCGGAAGCGACGAATGGCGAAGCGACGGCTTCGAGCTCGACGCATTTTTGAAAAAGCAAAGCGAAAAGCTTAAGGATTACGAAAACAAAATCAAGGAGTATTATCTGTATTAAAAATCCCGCTTGCGCCGAATATCCGTAAAATCACGGCAAAAATACACCGCCGAGGGCTGAATATGGCTCTCGGCGGTAAATGTTTAGGCTTTGACACCCCAAATACAGAGAGGCGTTTTTTCGTTCGGAACAATTAGTTTGTTTTCTTTGATAAGCTCCTCTAACAAGAAAGCCGCAACGTCAAGGCGATGATGAATTTTTGCAATATCGCCGCATTGTTCTTTGAGTGAAGCAGGAGCGTGCTCGGCAAGTATCTTTTCGGCCTTGTTTGATATATCAATCATGCAGTTTGCAACTTCTTCAATGATATCAGAAAGGATACCGGTTACCTGCTCAAGCACAGGTCTGTCAAAAACAAGGAAGTTTGCAGAAAGTTTATCATTTTCGCAAAGAATAAATTTGTTTTCGATCAACCACGGGAGTGCGGGATTCTCTCTGTTTGCGACCTTCCCAAGAATCGCATCGCACAAAGCCTCGGATTTGTTACGAAAATCATAGTGTTCGTACATCTGCGCCCGTTTGATTGCCCTATAATTCTCTGCGGAGTACCATGCCGTTCCGCTATTATTCCACGTTTCCATCGTTACCCCGAGGAAATGATGATTTGCATAATCGTTATCATACCCGAATATCCAACCATTGCAACCAAGAGGAAGACTATTTGGATTTCCGAGCGGAGATTTATTTCTTGCCAAAATATAACCCTTGACAAACGCGAGGTTCAAAAGACCGAATATCAGACGGTTATCATCATAGTCATTGCCGTGAAAATCAAGCGCACGGATCTGCGGCAAAAGATTCGTTACTTTTTCAAATGCCGACTTTGCAACAGTTGCGTAAATAGCAGAGGTGTTTTT
>JAGBWF010000030.1 GCA_017629895.1 Clostridia bacterium | reverse complement strand
TTTTATCGGCGCGGATATCCACGAGGGTATTATTTCCGAAACGAGCGAGGAAGTGCAATCGGAAGCGGATATTACCGCGCCCGACGGCAAAGCTGATTACACTGCATTTATCGTTATCGTCTGCGGCGTAATAATTATCGGTTCTGCGGTAATTATATTGGTTACTCTTAAAAAACGTAAATAAGGAAAATGTTATGGAAAAGGCAAAAAGGTATTATACACGTATGCTTGAGCGGTTATCGCTCTGCACCAAAAACGAAAAGCGTTGGTTCCTTGCAGCCTTTTCTTTGCTTTCGTTATATTTTTGCTTTGTTATACATTCACAGCTTTTTCTTTCGGCGGCAAAGCTCGAGGCCGGATTTATTTCGCTTTTGCTCCCCGCGGCAATAGTTGCCTTTTCGCTTTGTGTGTTTTTATCGCCGCTAAAAATCGCTTCCTTTGCCGAGCGCGGAAAACTAAGCTCGCTTTTGTTCGGCGTTGCGGTCGCGGTTACGGCATTTTGCATTTTCTTTTCGTGGCAAAGGGCGCTTTACCCCGGCTCGTTCTCGCCCGATTCGATCGAGCAGTACAAGCAGGCGCTTTCGGGCGAATACAACGACTGGCACCCCGCACTCCACACCTGGCTGTTCTTTTCGTTCCCGATGCTTTTTTCGGAATCGCCCGCAGTTATCGTCTGCTTCCAGCTGATTTGGTTTGCACTTGCGACAGGATATTTGTTTTACGTTATGTATTCCGAGGGTTGCCCGCTTCCCTTCCTTGCGTTTTCGTTCGTATTTATAACCGCAAACCCGAACACCGCGCTTATTATGCTGTATCCCTGGAAGGACAGTGCATTTACGATTCTCGCAACGGTTTGCTTTGCACACCTCATCAGAATTTACAGAAGCAACGGCGAATGGCTTTTTAAAATTCAAAACCTTATCGTCTTTGCCTTTTTCTGCTTTTTGGCGACCTCGGTCAGACACAACGCAGTATTGCTGACTTTACCGTTGTTCGCCGTTGTATTCGTATTTTTCAAAAACGCACGAAAGAAAACGGCGCTTGCATTCGGATTGTTTTTGGCTATGCTGCTCGTTTTGCGCCTCCCGATATATTCTTTGGCGGGCGTAGACTCACCCAAGCACAGAACCACCGAAACGATGGGGCTCCCGATGACTCTGCTCGCAGACGTTTATATGAACGACAGAGAAGCGATGAGCGACGATGCACTGCGTTTTATGGATTCTCTTGCAACGCAGGAAAATTGGGAAAAGCATTACAGCTTCGGAGGCTTTAATTCTTTTAAATGGTCCGACGGTACGATATACGACAAGATAGACCAAGAGGGCGCGGTAAAAATTCTCGGTTACGCGTTCGAAAGCGCAAACGCATCTCCCGAAATTGCGAAGCGCTCGGTATTAACCCTGACGAAGATGGTTTGGGGTATGGATTACGGAAACGGCTGGAGCATCGGCTACGGTATTTCGGGAAACGATATCGGGATAAAAAAGGAATACGATGCAGAATCGGTCGAGCGGATAAACGCATACAGAGGCGCGGTCGGCGGAAGTTCTCTTAAATATCTTTTTAACTTTATCGGCGTTATCATTTCCTGTTTGCTCGTTGCATCGGTCTCGAAGATCGGTCGCGGCGGGATAAAAAGGTTTTTTGCTATCATCCCTCTGCTTATATATAATTTCGGCACGATGCTTTTGCTCACAGGACACGATTTTCGGTTCTTCCATTTGAATTTCGTGCTTGCGGTTCCCTTGATATTTATTTTATTTTCCTGCCTGCGCGAGAAGGACGGCTGCTTTAAAAGCTACAGTAAAACGGGAGGTCCCATTTGTTGACCAAGGATATTTTAGACAAGCAAAAAGAATATTTCGCAAGCGGTGAAACCCACTCTGTTTCCTTCCGCAAGGAAATGCTGAAAAGGCTGTATTCCGCTGTTAAAAAGCACGAAGACGATATCTGCAAAGCTCTTTATGCGGATTTGGGAAAAAGCAGCTACGAAGCCTTTATGTGCGAAATAGGTATCGCGCTGACCGAAATCAGCTATATGATAAAGCATATCAGACGCTTCGCAAAGGAAAAGCGTGTTAAAACGCCCTTGGCGCAGTTCCCCTCAAGAAGCTACAAAAAGCCGGTTCCCTATGGCAATGTTCTTATAATGAGCCCCTGGAATTATCCATTTTTGCTTTCGGTCGAGCCGCTTGCCAACGCAATCGCCGCAGGCAACACGGCAATTATCAAGCCGAGTGCATATTCCCCCGCAACGAGCGAGCTTTTGCAAAAAATCATCGGAGAGACCTTCCCCGAAAATTACGTTGCGGTTGTAACCGGAGGCAGAAAAGAAAATTCCGAGCTTTTATCGATGCCCTTTGATCTTGTCTTCTTCACAGGAAGCAAAAACGTCGGCAAGGAGGTGCTTAAGAGCTGTGCCGAGCGTCTCACCCCCGCAGTTCTCGAGCTCGGCGGAAAAAGCCCTTGCATCGTAGATAATACCGCAAACCTGCAGCTTGCGGCGAAAAGAATCGTTTTCGGTAAGTTTCTTAATTGCGGTCAGACCTGCGTGGCACCCGATTATCTGCTTTGCGACGAAAGCATAAAGGAGAGGCTTGTTGCCGAAATAATTAAGCAAATCAAGCTTCAGTACGGCGAATTTCCGCTTAAGTGTAACGAATACGGCAGAATTGTAAACGAAAAGCACTTTGAAAGACTTTTATCTCTTATCGACGATAAAAAGACGGTTTACGGCGGAGGCTTCGACAAGGAAAAGCTTCGTATCGAGCCGACGATTTTGGACGGTGTTCATTGGGACGATGCAATTATGCAGGAGGAGATCTTCGGTCCGATACTGCCGATACTTACCTATACTCGCTTCGACGAGATAATCCCGATTATAAACGGCAGAGATAAACCGCTTGCGCTCTATATTTTCTCGGAAAACAAGAGAAACGTTGCCGAAATCACCCAAAAATGCCTATACGGTGGCGGCTGTGTTAACGACTGTATTATTCACCTCGCCACCTGCGAAATGGGCTTCGGCGGTGTGCACGAAAGCGGTATGGGGGCATACCACGGAAAAACCGGATTCGACACCTTTTCGCACACCAAAAGTATCGTTGATAAAAGCACACGGCTCGATCTTCCGATGCGATACAGACACAATC